>JADEXW010000162.1 GCA_015206935.1 Pseudanabaenaceae cyanobacterium LEGE 13415
TTCGAGCCTAGTAGATCATTGCTGGACTCATCAATCTGTCTTTAGGAATGTTGTGGCGGTTTGTATTCTCTGACACGATACAATTTGTCGCCACGAATCGAGCAGTCCTTATTCCAAAATCGTAATATGCCCCCCACAGCCATTGATCGAGCTAGTGTTCCGCCGCCACTTCAATCCCTCGATTATCAGGTGGTTCATGCCATTCCCGGACGGGTGCGCCTCCGAATTCCTCGATTGAGTCAAGACGTACTTTATGCCAATAAGCTGAACTGGTTTGTCGAATCGATTAGCTTTGTGGTGAGTGTTCGGATGAATGCGATCGCGAATTCGATCATTGTGTATTACGAACGGCATACAGTTGCCCTAGAAACCGTTCAGGAGAGCTTATACATAGCAGTTCAGCGAGCATTGATGGAGGATTTGCCGCCTGAAGCGACTCCGTTTGGTGGATTGTTATCCAAAACTGAACTCCGTCCTGAAATTAACTGGTTTGAAAGACTAGGATTGCCAATTACAAGTTTGGGACTCGCTCTACTCGCGCAACAGTTCGCATTTCCATTGTCTCCGGTGATGGTTGGTGGATTAGTTGCGATCGCGGCTATGCCTTTTGTACTCCGAACAATAGAAACGACTCTTAAAGAACGCCGCTTAGATGCAGATGTTCTAGATGTCCTTTGGCTCACTCTATATACAGTTAAAGGCGACTATGTTGCGCCTGCTTTGATGGTGAGCTTGATGGAATCTGGAGAAGCCTTGCGAGATACAACCGCTCGTGCAAACGAACGTCATGCGGTTCAGATGGTCGGAGGTATCAATCGAATGGTGCGCGTCGAGCGCAATGGACAAGAAGAACTGATTTCCGTTGATCATGTGAACTTAGGCGATCGGGTCGTTGTTCATGCTGGTGAACGGATTCCAGTCAGCGGTCGAGTGCTGCGAGGAACTGGATTGATTGATGAACATGAACTCACTGGAGAATCTACTTTAGTCTCCCGGTCTGAAGGTCAAGTTGTTCATGCTTCAACGCGATTATTAGACGGAAAGATTTGTGTGTTAACGAAGCGAATGGGACAACATACAAGAGTCGGTTTGACGGTTCAATTGATGCAATCGGCTCCAGTACATGACACTCGAATTGAAGATTATGCGGCGAACTTGGCGAATTTAGCGATCGCACCGAGTTTACTCTTAGGTGGAGTCATCTTTGCTCTGACTCGTGATGTTTCTCGCGCTCTAGCTCCATTGCATTTAGACTTCAGCCACGGCATTCGATTATCTGTTCCAACGACTGTGCTTTCTGCACTCACTTATGCGTCACGTCACGGGATTTATATTCGCAGTGGACGCGCGTTAGAAATGTTAGCGAAAGTCGATGCGATCGCGTTTGACAAAACTGGAACAATCACACAAGGAAATGCGGCGGTGAATGTGGTTCGCACTGTGAACACGCGAACTTCGATCAAAGAAGTCTTGACCTTAGCAGCATCTGTCGAGCAAGAAAACACTCATCCCGTTGCCAAAGCGATTCTCGATTATGCAGCATCGAAAGGAATTCAGCCGCGTCCTTGTGAGGCTTGGGAGTACCGAATTGGCTTAGGTATTGTTGCTCAGATTGATGGCAATTCGGTGGTGGTTGGAAGTCATCAACTGATGGAAAAAGAAGGCATTGATGCAGAAGCGATCGATAAACGCTATCCCGAACTACACACCAGTCGTTGTTCATTAGTCTATGTTGCTCGGAATGGAAAGCTATTAGGTGTGATATCCTACACCGATCCAATTCGACTAGAGATGCCTGGAGTGATCCAACAATTGCGCGATCGCGGCATTGAATCTTACATCATGACCGGAGATAATCCGCGTGTCGCCCAAGATGTAGCTCGTGCGATCGGAGTCAAACCGGATCATGTCTTTGCTGAAGTGGCTCCGAAAGGAAAAGTCAGCGCCATTCAGCAACTCCAAGAACAAGGAAAAGTCGTTGCTTTTATTGGTGAAGGCATTAATGATATTGCGGCGTTAGCTCATGCAGATGTGTCAATCTCGATCGCGAGTAGCACTGATATGGCGCGGGAAACGGCTGATATTGTGCTGCTCGATGATGACTTACGAGATCTAGCGCATTCTATTACGATCGCACAACGCGCTATGGAAATTATCTATCAAAATACAATCCTTGTCGCAGTTCCGAACATTAGTGTCGTTTTAGCTGGAATTGTGCTTGCACTCGATCCGATTTTAGGTGTGATCATTAGTAATGGTTCGATGATTCTAGCTGAAGTGAATAGTATTCGTCCTTTGTTTGATCCCGGTGAAGATCCATTTCTCAACGCCTCACCATCCCTAAAAACCACTGAGCCGTTAAATCCTGTATTGGGCATGGCTTAGTCTCACATTCAGGAGATCGATTATGCCTCGCTGTTCTGTCTGCCAAACGCGCTACACTGCCCACAAGACCGAGCGCTGTCCTCGCTGTGGCTGGGATGTTCAACCGCTTTCCTTTGTCACAGGTATGATTCCTGAGGTAGTGCAAAAAGAAGCAGTGCGGCTCGAATGGGCAAAACAGCTTTGGAGCAAGGCAAAAGAATGTCAGGAGCAAGCTCGACAGATCCAAACGCAGTTTGAGACAATCAGCGATCGAGAAAAATCATTCCAAGACCAACTCACCCATCAGAGAACTGAGTTTGAGGAAACCTTGAACCAGTATGAAACCAAAATTGCGGCGCTCCAAGCTCAACTCGAAGCTCCGATCGCACCCATTCCCGAAGTGAAAGAAGAGCCGATTATTGAAGAACACCCCTTTACACCTTCAGAACGATCGCTGAAATTCTTCCAGTTTGAAACTGTGATCATTCATCCAACTGGGCGCAGCGTCCAACCTCATCAAGCTTTTTACAATGAAGAAATCCTAGAGGAAACCATCAATTTAGAAATGGTTGCAATTCCGGGTGGACGGTTTGAGATGGGATCTCCAGACACAGAGACAGGACGCGATTTACACGAAAGTCCGCGACATTGGGTAAATATTGCCCCCTTTGCAATAAGTCGATTTTTGATCACTCAAGCGCAATGGAAAGCGATCGCAGCTTTACCAAAAATCAGGCGGACTCTGAATGTGTATCCTTCCGATTTTGAAGGCGATGATCTTCCTGTAGAACAAGTATCCTGGTATGACGCGATCGAGTTTTGCAATCGTTTATCTCAAAAAACAGGTCAGGCTTACCGACTTCCAAGCGAAGCAGAATGGGAATATGCTTGCCGCGCAGGAACGATTACACCCTTTCACTTTGGAGACACGATCGCATCAGATCTCGCGAACTATGACGCGACCTATGTTTATCAATTTGGCACGACTGGACACTATCGGCAAAAGACCACGCCCAGAATGTCGATCGCGAATGCGTTTGGACTATCCGACATGCACGGGAATCTCTGGGAATGGTGCGCCGATGCGTGGCACAACAACTATCAAGGAGCGCCCACCGATGGCAGCGTTTGGGAAGCAGACGATGAAGTGACTTACCGAGTATTGCGGGGGGGTGCGTGGTATTGTTTGCCCGAACTTTGTCGATCGGCACAACGACACTGGAATCAGCCTAATATGACCGGAAGTGGCATTGGATTTCGCGTCGTTTGTGGGATTCATCGGTAGAACTTTTCTGATTAATAAGAAAGTTCAACAGAACACAAAACTGCATCAAATAACGCAGTAAGATACTAGACAAGGTTGTATTAAGATGCTCCGTTTACGATTTGGAGCAAGAACACTTCAACTTTAACCCGACCTGCTAGAAGAGATAAGGGTTACTCTTCTAAGGTTCTTTAATCTCGGTATAAATCTGTCATCTCTACATCTCGAAAGGAGAGATTGTTGTGTCTAGCCAGGTCGCGCAATTCCACCAGCAAGTTTTGCAGGATCGAGCATTGGTTGAGCAATTGAAAACTGCTGGTAATTTCCAAGGATTCGTTCACCTAACAGTGAAGCTTGGAAAAGAGCATGGTTACAGTTTCACTCAACGAGAAGTTGAGACCTATGTGCGGCGAAATATGCTCACATTAATTAGACAGTTCTCTTAAAGCAGTCTAATCGTTCAATCAGTGCTGACTGGTGCGGAAGTCAGAAGCTTTGTGATAGGTGTGAGAGAATTCTAGCAAGTTGTAACACTTCAGCAATCAGGTTTACAAATTGGAATGAGTGTGCAACTTTAGTAAGAGAAGTTTCGCAAAACTTCTGTTTTCCAGCTCGGTATTTACAGTACACTCAGAGAAACGCAGGTTACAGAGTAATCTTTTTGCTCCACATGAAAGCCTGTTCGGTCTTCTCATCAATGTTCAAATATACAGATAGTACCCAGGGGTTGGCTGCTGTCTGGACAATATTTTATACCCATAGGACTAGTAGGGTTCCTAGTCGAACGGGTGATTGATCAATGACGGTGATATTCGCTAAGTTCAGAAATTATCTGAGCGCTTCAGTGTCTGCGAAAGTGTTTGCGAAGTCGGTTTGTTCTTCAATTATTCCACAGTCAGGAGATTGTCATGGTGGTTGCAACAACGGTAGAGTCAGTGGTAGTCGATGCAGTAGTCGTTGAGGATGTTTACTATCAAATTGTTCATTGGATGCCAGGACGGTTTCGGATTCGCATTCCTCGCCTGGCAAAAGATGAAGAGTATGGTGTGAAGCTGACGCATTTAATCGAGTCGCTTTCGTTTGTGCTTGGAACTCGACTGAATCCAGCCGCGAGTTCGCTGATTGTGGAATATCGGCATGAACCTAGCGCAGTCGCGATCGCAACGGTACAAGAAAAACTGTTCCGAGCGATTCAAGAAGCAGTTACCGCTAAAGTTGATCTGGCTCTTGTGAAGAAGGACAATCACAAAGCAGACAATGAAGTTGATTTTGTTGAACGGTTAGGATTTCCAGCCGCTGGTTTGGCACTGAGTTTAGCATCGTTAGCAGGTCTGCCCGTTCCACCGATTTTAATTGGGGGTGTCGTGCTGGTGGGTGCAATTCCAGTGTTTCAACGCGCTTGGGAAGCAATTCAGCAAGAGCAACAATTAACGATCGACTTTCTCGACGGTTTAGCAATCACACTGCATACCCTCCAAGGTCACTTCTTTGCACCGTCGTTCATGTTGGGTTTAGTGGAAGGGGGCGAAGCGATTCGAGATATGACCGCCCGTGGTAGTGAACGGGCTTCACTCGATTTGCTCGATTGTTTAAGTAAGACTGCCTTTGTGTTACGAGATGGGCAAGTGGTCGAAATTCCAACCCAAGATGTGGTTGTTGGAGATCATGTGATTGTTTATCCGGGCGATCAAATCCCGATTGATGGTGTCGTACTTGATGGAACAGGCATCATTGATCAATGTAAGTTAACCGGTGAATCGGTTCCAGTCACTCGATCGACAGGGGATGAAGTGTTTGCTTCTACCTTGCTGGTAGATGGAACCTTAACGATTCTGGCAGAGCGGACAGGGAACAACACTCGTGCAGGGGTGATTGTGAACTTGATGCAAGCGGCTCCAGTGCATGACACCAGAGTTGAGAACTATGCAGCAACAGTGGCAAACCAAGCTGTGCTTCCGACTTTATTGATCGGTGCAGGTGTCGGTTTGTTCAGCGGCAACCTCAACCGCGCGGTTGCACTGTTAACGCTGGACTTTGGTACTGGAATTCGGGTCTCTGTTCCGACGACGATCCTTTCTGTTCTGACCTATGCTGCTCGAAACGGGGTCTTGATTCGCAGTGGTCGTGCCATTGAAATCTTAGCCAAGGTTGATACGATCGTCTGTGATAAGACTGGAACACTGACAATCGGACATGCTGGAGTCAACGACATTGATGTGATGTCAAACCGCTTTGGTAAAGAAGAAGTGCTGTGTTATGCGGCATCGGCTGAAAAAGGATTAACTCACCCGATCGCAGAAGCGATTGTTCACCATGCGAAAGATACTGGAGTTGCACTAAAAGAATGTGAAGAGTGGGAATACAAAATCGGTTTAGGGGCAATGGCAACGATCGACGGAATGAACATTCTGGTCGGTAGTCCGCGCTTCATGAAACAAGAGAACATCAGCTTGGAAGAGTATGATATTCGTTATCCAGATGCAAAAGCCGGTGGTCAATCGCTGGTGTATGTTGCAGGGGATGGACAGCTTTTAGGCGTGATTCGGTATAGTGATCCCCCTCGCCCAGAAAGTAAGGAAGTGATCCAAGAACTGAAGCGCATGGGCATTTCAGTGCAGATGTTAACCGGAGATGTCCATCGAGTTGCACATTCTATTGCCAATAACTTAGGCATTCGTCCAGAGCATGTTCACGCAGAAGCTTTCCCAGAAAGAAAGGTTGAAGTGGTGAAAGCCGTTCACGATCAAGGCAAGACCGTAGCATTCTGTGGAGATGGTATCAATGACTCGGCTGCACTCGCTTATGCGGATGTGTCCGTCTCGTTTGCAGGTGCAACAGATATCGCACGAGAAACCGCCGATGTCGTGTTAATGGAAGATGATTTGCGCGGCTTGATCATGGCAATTAAATGTGCCCGTCAAGCAATGGACATCATCTGGCAGAACACCGCGATCGTCGCTTTACCAAACTTAGGTGCATTGGTTTCTGGTATCTTCTTCGCACTCGATCCGATTCTTGCAGTCGTCATCAACAATGGCACAGCAATCCTGGCAGAGTTGAATGGCTTACGTCCATTGATCGGACCTGGCGAAGAGGTCATGCCGAAGAACCATCACATCAGCGCTGAAAAACTGGCAGAAGAAGAGAAACGACTGCACGAAGTGACTCAGCCTGTCGCAGAGAAATCGACGATCGAGCCTCCTGCACAAACCACGATCGATGTTCAGACGGTAACTGAAGTGGTCTTGATTTCTGAATCCAACGGTCACGCTCAAAAAGCTGAAACCAATGGACATCCTATCATGCCACTTGGAATGCTGAAACAGACTGATTTAGCCGAACGGTTGAACATTGCCACTCAGACGATCACTGCAAAACGGCTGAAAGCTGATTTTCCAGAATGGAGCCAGAAGCGCGATCCAGAGGGAATTGCTTGGTGCTATGAACCGGGCAGCAGAATGTTCCACACGGTCGCGATCGGTCATCCGATGCGAGAAAAAGCGAACACGAATGGATCACATCGGGGGTTCGCGTTGACTGAAGTTTGAGGATGTTCGACTGATCGTTGTTGCTCCTTAAGCGATTGACTGATGGGAGGAGAAAGGGTCTCCTCCACAACCCTTTCTCCTCCCATCAGTCAATTTTTTCTTCTTCTGGTACGAGCTATGTTTCAGCAAATTCTTCTGATTGTCGATTCTCATTCGCTCGATCGTACAATTCAAACGGCTTCGCTTTTTTCAAAGTCTTATGGCAGCAAGCTGTCTCTGTTGTCTCTTGAATCGGGGAAAGACGCGCCTCTGCTGCTGTTTTCTGAACTGAATCGTCCAAAAGAATGGTCAGTCCCAACGTTTCAAAATGCGGTGGGTGGAACAACCTTAGTCAGACCTGCCACGAAGCTCAAGATTGTGGGCATGGAACATTCCATCCTGAATCAATTGCAAGGGAATTTTGGGCAGATCACAGAGCTTTTCCCGGTAAGCCGGAGTTTGGAAAGCACCATTGCAAATGTGGTTCATCTTTGTAAGGCGGATTGCGCGATCGTGGGTCTTCCGCTTGACTATTCTGAATTGATCCAAGTCTTAGATTGTCCGGTTTTAATTCTCAAGCCTTAAGTTGATTCAACGAAACCCATTTTCCGGGAGACATCTTCGTGTTTCCCGGTTTTTATTATGCGAACTGATTGAAATTGCTAAAATCATCGTTTCTTCTTATGACTCAAACCGTTACTGTGGAAAACTGCATCGTTTCTGTGGAAAACCTGTGAAAAATCTGTCGAAAAGTTCGATCGACCTGCGGAATTCCCTAAACTTTCCACAGCCTGATTTCGAGTTTTCCACAGACTACGATCGCATTTCATCTGAAAAAATCGCCTTCCGCTGAGTTTTCCACAATTTCCACAAGTCGTACAATAGTACTGATAATGCCTAGGGTCTTCAGCCGTTTTGCTGACTTTTGAAGAGGAGTAGATCGATCTCGCAAAGGGTGTTACGATGCTCAGACACGATCAAAAACGCTAAATCTAGGGTTTACCTTTTAATGATTCGCTTTATATAGAGTTCGCCTTACTTTTCCACAGCTTTCTGTCCCTTACTCCCACCACTCCCATGAAACTGGTTTGCGCCCAAACTCACCTCAACTCCCATCTATCGCTGGTTAGTCGTGCGGTTTCTTCGCGCCCCAGCCATCCGATTCTCGCAAATGTCTTACTCAGAGCAGACAGCATCACACAGCGAGTGATTCTCAGCGCCTTCGATCTCAGCCTCGGAATTCAGACCAGCTTCCCAGCCCAGATCGAGACTGGCGGAGTTCTCACGCTTCCGGCAAAACTATTGAGCGATATTGTATCGCGATTAGCCGACGGTGAGATCACGATCGAGAGCGATGCCGAGTCCAATCACGTCACCACGATTACTTCCGCATCGGGACGCTATCAAGTACGCGGCATGGGAGCTGAGGAATTCCCCGAACTGCCCAAAATCGACGAAGGTGAACAGGCTCAATTAGCCGCCGATCGATTAGTCGATGGCTTGCGCGGTTCATTGTTTGCGGCAAGTGCAGATGAAACCAAGCAAGTTTTAACCGGAGTGCATGTCAGTATGCAGCCTGATGGATTAGAATTCGCGGCAACCGACGGACACCGTTTGGCAGTGGTGAAAACGGTTGAAGAAGATGCGCCAGAGGAAGAGACTCAACTTGATGTCACCGTTCCTGCAAAAGCACTTCAAGAATTGATGAAAATGCTCGATCGACAAAATGGCAATGCGATCAATGTGCAGTTTGATCAAGGTCAGGTGGTATTTGAATGGACAGATCAACGTCTCACAAGTCGATTGTTAGAAGGACAATATCCCAACTATCGGCAGTTGGTTCCGCGTCAATTCACGCATCAAATGACCCTCGATCGACGGGCTTTCCTGAGTGCATTAGAGCGAATCTCAGTGTTAGCAGATCAGAAAAATAACATTGTTAAAGTTCAACTCGATCAAACCAATCAGCAGTTAACTCTGTCTGTAGATGCTCAAGATGTTGGTAGTGGAAGAGAATCGATTCCCGCTCAAATTTCCGGTGAAGGAATGGAGATTGCATTTAACGTTCGGTATTTACTGGATGGCTTGAAAGCAATTAACACATCAGAAGTCCAAATGCAGTTGAATACAGCAACAAGTCCTGTCGTTCTGTCGCCGTTAGGAAACTTGAAAATGACGTATTTGGTAATGCCAGTACAAGTCAGATCTTAAAGTCGATCGTCACTATTTTTGACTGACAAACGCCCTTGTATTTGAGGAACATTTTCTTCAAACAGGGGCAATTTTTATTGTTCAAAAACAGCCCGGACTAAAAATGTTTGATTGAATAATGGAGGCTTAGTGAATTAATCTTTACTAGGTTAAATCTGATTTAATTTTCACCGTTCACGCCACTCCAACAGAGGAAGAGTCTGAATACTATAGCAATCCTCAATCAGTCGTGAAATGCAAGGTTGATTGTGCCCCCTAACCCCCAAGCTTGGGGGAACAAGAATCTTAGTCCCCAGAATTGGGGGTTTGGGGG
>JADEXW010000742.1 GCA_015206935.1 Pseudanabaenaceae cyanobacterium LEGE 13415
GGTCTGAGTTGAGATGATTTCTGTAGAATTCGATTCGGTGCTGATGAGAGTTGATCGCGTTTGAGTCACAATCTCTTCTGTTTCAGAAATGACAATTGCCGTTTCTTCGTAAATCACAGCCTTTTTCCGATGCACCATGACACCCGAAAGTTTTCTCAAATACTCCCGAATTCGCGCTTTGAGTGACGGTGTGAAAGAGAACGATCGAGTTTCGCCAAATCCGGTCGCGGTTCCCTCCAGAATCATCGTTTCTGAAGTTGCGTCACGCCCTAAAACTCGAAACAAATCCCGGAATCCCAATTGAGTCGAAGATTCAGCCGTTCCCGATAATCCGTTATGAGCAGGCGCAAATCGAGTCCGTTCTCCAAAAAAGTAGTGAATCGCTGCCCAGATCAACACTTCCAAATCTGCCAAATTTGGTAATTGAGCAAACCAGGAAGTAATATTTCTCGGATTCGGAGCTTTCGGAACTAAAGTTGCCGGATTCCAAGCAGAGAGCGGAACCGAGGGGACGAACCAATCGAGATCACCCGGTTGCTCAATGATTTCAGCTTCTTGAAATAAATTAATCGCGATCGCGACTGGACTCGTTTGCACCCAAGCCATCAACTGTCGGAACACTCGAATCGGTGGCAGTAACGTTTCTCGATCTTCTGGCAATCCGAGCGGTGCAGCTTTCAAATAGAGTTTCCGTTTCCATTGCCAATATCGTGCTAGTTCTAACCGGATGCGATGTTCGATTTGTTGCTGTTGTTCGGGCGTGAGAATGTCGAAAACGATGTTGTCTTCAAGAATGAGAACGAATTTTCGAGTATCCACCGCACAAGCGATCGCTTGAATACGATACGGATTGGATGCGATCGATGTTTCTTCCCGTCGCATCAAGAATCGCCCAATCAATGCCAGCGGATGACGTTCTCTCAAAACAGGCAAATTTCCGCCGCTCACCAAAGCTCGTTTTACTGCGGTCAGCACGTTTTGAATCGGGGCATCGCTCAGATTGGTTTCAGGATTCACTGAAATTTCTTCTCGACTCATCCGCAGTCGCAACACCGCTTTTTCGACCCTACGCCCAATTTGTTGCCCGATCGCTCTTGTGCCCTGAAACGCGGCATAGATCGGGTACAGCAAAATCTGAGTCGTCCAAATCGCGGTCACTTTCGCGTGTCTGAGGAGAGTCGCGCTTTTGTCAGCAAGCTTCTGAGTCTGCTGTGTGACAAACTTAAAAAATTGGCTTTGGTAGCGTCGAGAAGTCATAGACTGGGGGACGAATCGCATTTCTCACCCTCATCATATCGGTATGACTGACGTTCTTGCTGCATCATTTATCGAGCGTTTACGCAACTTAGTCCAACAAGACACGATCGAGCATTGGCAAGTCTGTGAAGATTGCGCGATCGAAGAGGTTCCGTCACAATTGTTTACAAAAATTGAACTGAACGAGAAGCGCTATTTGGTGTGGGAAAAAGGGCGCAAAGTTCGCTGGTTTTATCAAGAATTCGTTTTACCTGACTCACTAAATGAGTATCCGGTAGCGGGATTAACGCTGAGATTGGCATTAACTTGGTGGGCGGAATTTACAGAAGTTTATGTCAACGGTGAGAAAGTTCAAGAAGGCGATTTATTTGATCATTCTTGTCGAGTCGTTTTAAGTTCTAATGTCGTTCCGGGTGAAAAAGTTGCGGTTGCAATTCGATTGATGAGTCCGGGGCACGACATTGGGGGACTGATGCGATCGCGTTTAATTTATGAGTCGAATTATGATGAGATTGATCCGGGATTTGTCGCAGATGAATTAGAAGTTATTCAAAGTTATATTGATACGTTTGAGTTGGAAAAATTAGAGGTTGGATTTGATTGGAAAGTTCGCGATCGACATGCCTTCCATCAATCTCTAGAATCTCTAAGAACTGCCCTTCTTCCAATCAGTTCTAAAATCAAACAACATACAATTTTCCTACTCGGTCATGCTCATTTAGACATGGCTTGGCTCTGGGATGTGGAAGAAACTTGGAGAGCCGCAGAACGCACATTTGTTTCCGTTCTAAACTTACAAAAAGATTATCCAGAGCTTACTTTTTGTCACACCACACCCGCTTTATACGAATGGATTGAGCAAAATCGACCAGAGATTTTTGCTCAAATTCAGGCACAAGTGAAAGCCGGAAAGTGGGAAATTGTGGGCGGAATGTGGGTTGAACCAGAGATGAACTTGATCAATGCAGAATCGATCGCGCGTCATCTCTTATACGGTCAACGTTACTGTCAAGAAAAGTTTGGTGAAATCTGTCGCGTTGCATGGCTTCCTGACACCTTCGGCTTCAATTGGCAAACCCCACAATTTCTCAAACTTGCACGCATTGATTATTTCGTGACTCAGAAACTTCGATGGAATGATACGACACAGTTTCCGTATGAATGGTTTAACTGGCAAGCACCCGATGGAAGTCAGGTAAGAAGTTTAATGTCCTCCCCGATCGGGGAATCGATCGAGCCAATCAAAATGGCAAGATTCGCTTGGGACTGGGTGAAAAAAACCGGGCAACCTCATGCACTAT
>JADEXW010000743.1 GCA_015206935.1 Pseudanabaenaceae cyanobacterium LEGE 13415
AAGCCCCCCAGCCCCCAAGTTTGGGGGAGCAAGAGTCTTGAGCAAGCAGAATTGGGGGTTTGGGGGCAACTCCGAAAATGTCCTAATCTAAGCTTCTACTGCCATACCGTTTGCGTTTTGAGAGTCGATCGAGTCATTCCAAACAGCAATCCCGCCCAGAACTCACTCCAGACGGGACAGCACTGAGATTTCATTCTCGTTTAAGATTCGCTTTCAGACTCAGACGATTCGGTTTCAGCGGGTGCTTCCGGTTCCGATTTCGCCGCAGACGGTTTTGGCGGTCTGGGGCCCCGCGCCAATGCAGGATTGACCGGAGGTGCATCGGTTTTTTCTGATTTTTTACCGCGATCGTTCCGATCGTTTCTCTTCCCACGCTTTTCGGTGGATCGCTCAGTGGATCTGGGTGCATCGCCTTTCTTCACGGGACGGGAGGAAGACTTGGTTCCGTCTGGAAGAGCGGTGGAACCCTCAGAAGTCGAGGGCTGGTCAGATGTTGTTGCAGTTGGGTCTGCTGCGCTCTCGGCTTGGCGCTCAGACTTTTTAATAGGACGCTCTACCACGATGAATTCTTGTAAATAACGTCCATATTTTAGCGTGTGACCGAGCCGTCTCAAATTCTTTAAACGCCTGCTTGAGTGGTTAACTGATTCGCGATTTGGGTGGCGCGGTTAATTGGAATGGCAAATCCAATTCCTTGTGCGCCTCGAATAATCGCAGTATTGATTCCAATCACTTCGCCGCGTTGGTTGAGTAAGGGGCCTCCAGAGTTTCCAGGGTTAATTGCGGCATCAGTTTGGATAAAGGGCTGTGATCCGCGTAAACCGAACGCTCTTGCCGATCGCTCTGTTCCACTGACAATTCCAACAGTCACAGTATTATCAAGTCCGAGTGGATTCCCGATCGCAATTGCCCATTCTCCGGGTCGCAGTTGATCCGAGTTACCGAGTCTGACCGCTGGTAAATTGTTCGCCTCGATTTTTACGACTGCAACATCATTTTGGCGATCGGCTCCCAAAACTCGCCCAGAGTATTCTCGTCCGTCTCGCAGAGTCACAGTAACGCGATCGGCTCCAGAGACGACGTGAGCATTCGTGACGATCAGACCGTTCGATCGCAGAATGAATCCTGATCCGGTTCCTTGCTGAATTTGTTCACCTCTCGAAGTGAATCGTTCACGAGTGGCATTGATGCGAACGACTGAAGGACCTGTTCGATCGACCGCCTCAGACACAAAGTTTTCATCATTACTAGAGCGTGAAATTTGTGCAATGGCGGGCGGTTGAAATTGATTTGACGGGATCTGGGTTCCGAATAATGCACTGACAGCCCCGATCGATACCAATGAAAGAGAAGCTAATGAAGTTTTTAAGAAGCGATTAGAAGCCATTTCTAGGGTTCCAGGAATGTGTGAGGAGTTGTTTTCTGACCTATTCCTAGTGTGGAAAAAGAAAATGACAACAAAATGTCACCAAAAATAAGCGGTAGTGCTTTCCTCCCAGCGTCTTCAGACTTGGGAGGAAAGCACACACGAGCGGAATTATCCGCCTGTAATCTTCCGGGATCTCTGCCATTTTCGATGTAGAATAAAACATAGTCACGGGTGAGGTTTTTGAATCCGTGGAACAAGTCTTGACCATAGTTTGCAAGCTCCAACCGAGCCTTGAACAAGTATCGAAAATCGCTGCTTTGCTTCAAGCGTTCTCGGATGGCTGTAACTATGCGAATCAGACAGTTAAGGCTGGCGTTACCAGCAAGACCACGATTCAAAGCTTGGTTTATCAAGACTTGCGTGAGCGCTTTCAACTGAGCGCAAATCAGGCTGTAAGAGTCTGTGCGAGAGTTGGAGCGAATCGTAAGACTGCCAAACAGAAGAGCAAGCTAGTTAAAGCGTTCAAGCCAACGAGTGCCGATTACGATGCTCGAATCTTCTCGTTTCGTGAGCAAGATTGGACGGTGAGCCTGACTCTGAAGCAAGAAAATCATCGAAACCGCCAAATCTCAAAGCGCCATTGTCGCGATTGAGAACCTGACGGGCATCCGCGATAGAACGAATCAGCAACCCCGAAATAAAACCGAGCGCAGACGTTCTAACTCGTGGGCGTTCTATCAGCTTCGAGCGTTCCTCGAATACAAAGGAATCAAGGAGGGCGTTGAAGTTGTAGCGGTGAACCCTGCCTACACAAGCCAAACCTGCCACCAATGCCACCATATCGGGTTGAGAAGTGACAAGCGGTTTAAGTGTGGTCATTGTGGTTGGCATGGTGACGCTGATGTGAATGGTGCAATCAATATTTCTAAACTTGGGGCATCCGTAAGTCTGCCTAGAGGCTCAGTCCTTGCTTGTCCTTTGTTGGATGAGCAAAGGCTAGGGCTACTGAAAGCCGTTAACCTAAGCATGGAGGTCGCCCCCCATGCTCGGCTTCAAAACCGGACGTGAGAGTTTCCGCTCATCCGGCTCCGGGTATGTCAATAGTTTTGTGTCAAGGATCAGATTTAGCAATTTAAACGATCGCCAAATTCAATCGCAAATCGATTGAGTGCAGGCTTCCAATCGTGA
>JADEXW010000744.1 GCA_015206935.1 Pseudanabaenaceae cyanobacterium LEGE 13415
TAGCTGTACAGTGAATGTCATGATGTTAGCGGGCGAAGGGGTTACTTCCTTCTAAAAACTTTGGGTAGTCATCAGTACCCCCACTTTCCGGCAGCCTGTTCAAGAGGGCGAATGGAGTACTTCCTTCTCTCATTCCAACCTTAGTACTCCTAATTTCCCTCTGACTTTGAAATGAGGCAAGGTTACACCTTTTTGACTTTGCGTTCAACCTGACTAATTCACATCCATAGGGGAAACGAGTAAGCCAAGACAGCGAAACTAAATTTCGTCTGGGTCGATTCCCATTGATCGGAGTCTTTCAGCGAGCTTTTCCGCACGTTGGCGCTCCTGATCTCTGCCTTCGGCTCCAGTCGGAATGATTTGTCCGTCGCGATCGCACCAGCGCAACCAGGTTCCCGTTACCCCTTCAAATGCCCCTTCCCACAGCGTCAACCTCAATCCAACCGTCCTTAACCAATGGGGTGACGGCAACTCTTCATACTGCCCCTCGACCAACGCCCACACTCGCAGCAATGATCCATTCATTTCCTCTGGCTTCTGAAGCTGCTGTAAGGGGTCAAATACTACGTAATAGGGCACATGAATCTGAGCGTAAATCTCCTTCTTCGTTGCGGTCTTGCCTTTCTGTTGCGATTTGCGGCTCAGAGTCAACTCATCCCCTTCTCGATTGGAGACGATCTCGATGCACACCTCCGGCACTTTGCCAAACTCCCAGACGAAATACGATCGATTCTGCTTCTGGCTCCAGTCCGTCGGCATTTCCAGCCCTAAACTCAGCATCATGTCAGGGACGATCGGATCTTGCTTGAGCGCGTAGAATAAACCCACGTTGGCAGCCGCGATGAAGGGCGCTTCCGGCGACCAGGAGCTATAAAGCGGTTCCACGAGGAGCCGTTGCTGTTTCTCCGATTGAAAATTATCCACAGGGGTCTCGTCCTCAGTGACGAGGTGGCTAATGTCCAACTCGGTCACGCTGGCTTCGTCATTTAACAGGTTTTGAGTCATGGGCAGTTCCAAACCCGATGCCTCATTATTGCTCAGATTTCAAATCAAGTCATGTCCGGTAGTGCCCTGATTGGTGCAAGCCGTAACTACCCTTCATACTCCATACCGAAGGTCATCCAGAATTTCTTGCAGCACTTGATCCAAATGCGGATGTTGCCAAATCAAGCGTTGGATCAGGCAATTGACAACAGCTGGAATTTCATCGGTTTGAATCAGCGATTGCTCAGAGTCGATCGTGTTCTGTCCAATGTAAGTCAACAGCCTATTAATCTCGATCGCTGGGCAAGAAGACTTATAGGTATGTGTTTGCTGTGTCATGCCTGTTCTCCTGATTGGGTTTAGTCCGGTGGCTTCGTGGAATGTGGATTCAAGGATTCAACTCGCTGTCCGTTTGCTGTCGTAGGATTTGCAGGTACAACGTGGTTGCTAATGCTCGAAAATCTCGTTGATCTGCCAGACCTGCAAACTTCTCGTGAGCGACTTCTAAGCAGAATCTCAGCAAGTCGGCATGATCACAGATTTGGGCTGATAGAGCTAACTTCTGCTCATCGCTCCAAGTTGCCGGAACGCGATCTGGACGATGAATCGTTCGTTGAGCCGCATGAGAAGGGTTGGCATCGATTCGCAAAATGTTGTGCTTGTCCTTACCGTTTCGATCCTTGCCTGCGGGCACGAGTTGAACGATCATGCCTTGAGTCAAATCCTTTGCTTCTTCCTCAGAAAGCGATTTCCAAATCTTTGCCGATTCACTCCCTTGCGGTTGGGCTTGATCCAGAAACAGCACAGAGCGGTACTTCCCGTAATTACCAATTTTGAGTTTGCCGATCACTTCAACTTTTGCGGTGATCGCTTGAACAACTTTCGCCATGTCAGATTCTCCTACTGTTTGGGGCTTGGGTGAGGGCTGAAGAGTCTCAGCCCTCAGACGTTCAATCCTTAGAAATCGTCCTTCCAGCCGTCCCAAGCAGAGTCAGCAATGGGCACGTTTGTAAAAATGGCATTGCGATCGATAGTGCAGGGTGAAGAATAGGTAGCTTCGGGATAGACCGCTTGATCGCCTTCAAAGTGAACTCGCTTCTGAAGTTCATCGAGCCAACCTTTGAGATAATTGGGATCTTTCGGGTAGCGCGGCATTTTCCCAAAGGCAAAATCGGCTACGCCTTCGTGATAGTCCACCTCGACACGCTCAGCTACGATCGCAGCTTGAGCGTCCAATTCGGATCGAACAGAATCAGCAAGAAATGACATGATTAGAGGACTCCTATTTTTAGGGGTGAGTTGGGAGAGTGCCTGAGCCTCAGAAACTGTGGGCGCTCTCCCGCTTTTATGTTTGGAGAAGAAAGCCTGAAGTTGTTTCTTCTTCTCCTTATTATACCCCGGTTATTATAGAAGTCAACTATATCCCGAATATTTTTGAAGTGTTATGATCAGTTCAGTCACTTCTTGTGATCGCGAGAAACAGTGACGAGCAGTCGTTCTATGCCTAGTTGCAACCGTGCCGAAAAAAAGCCAGTACAAACCCGGTGAACACCCAAACTCTCGTGA
>JADEXW010000163.1 GCA_015206935.1 Pseudanabaenaceae cyanobacterium LEGE 13415
GCGCAAAATGGGACGATCGCGTGTCATCATGTGGTGATTTATCGAACCCGTTACACCCCGACATAAAAAAGGCAGGTTTGTTACACCTGCCCGACTGCGATGAGTTGAGGAAAGGGTTATCGATCGACTGATCCCATAATGATGTCGATACTACCGAGAATCGTGACAATATCCGCCACCTTCATCCCCTTCACCAAGTACGGAAGAATTTGGACATTATTAAAGTCAGCCGCCCGAACTTTGAATCGCCACGGGAAAACGTTATCATCACCAATGATAAACACGCCCAATTCACCTTTACCGCTTTCTAGACGGACATAGTGTTCACCTTTGGGGATCTTAAAGGTTGGGGCAAGTTTCTTCCCAAGGAACTGATACTCTGGACCATTCCATTCAGATTTCGGCCCTTCTGCCATCCGTTTCGCTTCTAAGTTCTCGAACGGACCGCCTGGAAGCGCTTTCAAGGCTTGTCGAATAATCTTCACGGATTCGCGCATTTCTCGGATTCGGACAATGTACCGCGCGTAGCAGTCTCCTGCCGTTTCCCAATGCACGTCCCAATCAAAATCATCGTAGCTTTCGTAGTGGTCAACTTTCCGCAAGTCCCACTTCACACCTGAAGCCCGTAGCATCGGACCTGACAAGCTCCAATTAATGGCATCCTCGCGAGTGATCACACCCACACCATCCACACGACGACGAAAGATTGGATTTTCAGTGATCAAGCGCTCGTATTCATCAACTTTCGGCATGAAGTAATCACAGAAGTCGGCGCACTTATCAACCCAACCATACGGCACATCAGCAGCCAAACCACCAATACGGAAATAGTTGTGGTTGATCATGCGGTAGCCAGCGACGGCTTCCCACAAGTCGTAGATTAATTCACGTTCGCGGAAGATATAGAAGAATGGCGTTTGTGCGCCGACATCTGCCATGAATGGACCAAGCCACAAAAGGTGATTGGCGATGCGGTTAAGTTCCAGCATGATCACGCGCAGGTAGCTGGCGCGTTTGGGAACATCAATTCCCGCTAATTTTTCGACCGCGTTGACCACGATCGCTTCGTTGAACATTCCCGCTGCATAGTCCCAACGGCTGACATATGGCACGAACATAATGGTCGTGCGGTTTTCGGCGATTTTCTCCATACCTCGGTGGAGATAGCCAATTACAGGTTCACAATCGATCACGTTCTCGCCGTCGAGCGTGACGATTAGGCGCATCACCCCGTGCATCGAGGGATGGTGCGGACCCATGTTGAGTACCATGGGTTCTGTCTTGGTTTCGATCATTGCCATCGGTTGTTCTGCCTCTCGATTCACGGTTCTGGGCAAGCTTAGTGAAATAAGGCTGTGTGGGCACTTGTTACACTTGTTTAATTATAGAGAATTGCGCGGATCTCTGAGGTTGGCAATTGATTTGCCATGATTCAATTTACACTTAGACCGGAATAGAATGAAATCAATGGTGTTGCAAGAAAAAAGGTAACGCGATCGACTGAATTCCAAAATTATTTGAATTGACGAATGAGTTCTGAGTTTTTCCATATTCCTGTACTGAGTCGCGAGGCGATCGACGGATTGGCGATTCGCAACGGGGGAGAGTATCTAGATGCAACGGTCGGCGGCGGCGGACATAGTACGCTGATTTTGGCAGCGACTTCAGAAGTGAAATTAACCGCGATCGACCAAGATGAATTTGCGCTCTCAGCCGCACGAGAGAAATTAGGCGATCGAGCAACGTTTTATCACACGAATTTTGCAGAGTTCGATCCGGGAGAAACTCGATTCGATGGGATTTTGGCGGATTTGGGAGTGAGTTCGGCTCAGTTTGATATTCCCGATCGAGGATTCAGTTTCCGACATGAAGCCGCGCTAGATATGCGAATGAATCAGCGGCAGGAATTAACCGCAGGCGAAATCATTAATCATTGGGAAGAGTCGAAACTAGCGGATATCTTTTATACCTATGGCGAAGAGCGACTTTCGAGGCGAATTGCTCGACGAATTGTAGAAAAGCGACCGTTTAAGACCACAACAGAATTAGCGGACGCGATCGCAGGATCAGTTCCAAAACAATATCGTTACGGTCGAATTCATCCTGCGACTCGTGTATTCCAAGGATTGAGAATTGCCGTGAATCGAGAACTTGAGGTGTTAGAAATGTTAATGCAAAAAGCACCGACTTGGTTAAAACCAGGGGGAAGACTGGCGATTATTAGTTTTCACAGTTTGGAAGATCGGATTGTGAAACATCGAATGAAAGAATCAGAGATTTTAACGGTGATTACGAAAAAGCCGATCATCGCTCAAGAAGATGAGATTCAAGAGAATGTTAGATCTCGATCGGCAAAATTACGAATTGCAGAACGGAAAAGCAAATCACAAAAATAATGGCGAGAACCAGGTACTCCCAATTCTCGCCGATGCGCTTTCAATCTAGATTTTTTCTACAGATCCTTCTCGCCCAATTCTCTCGCCATGTAGTCAAATGGCTGATCCAAGAAACGAGTATCTGAGATACCCGCAGCCGCCACTTGCGCCTTTACAATGTCCTTCATAATCTGAATTCCGCGCACCGTCGGACCGCAAGGCACACCCAACGAATTGTAGGTTTCGCGCAATCCTTCCAACACGCGCTCATCCAAGACATCATTGTCACCTGCGACCAGCGCATAAGTCGCATAGCGCAAATAGTAGTCCATATCGCGCAGACAAGCCGCATAGCGACGAGTCGTATACGCATTTCCGCCTGGACGAATTAACTCAGGATTCTCTTCAAATAATTGAGAACCCGCTTGGCGCACAATTCCAGCTGCATCCGAATTGATGATCGCAGCCGCCTGAATGCGAGCCATTCCGGTATCAAAATAAGATTTCAGGCTGTCGATCGCATTGCGATCCAAATACCGCCCTGTAATGTCGTAGTTTCTAATCAGGCTTGTCACTGCGTCCCGCATGAAAGTCTTCTCCCAAAAGTTGGCTCAATTTGAGTTTTGACGAATTCCCTGTCCCACAGCAAGCGATTTGGGGTTCGTACTGTTAAAAGTTTCAAGCTCAGTTTACCACGATGGTTTGAGCCTATTTTGAACCCTACCTTGGAGGCTGTCGCCACATGAGACGATCGTTACAATTTTTAATTCTGAGTTTGCATACCGAAATTTTGGTCGGTAACATTTCTGATCCTAAACGAATACTTAATTCTGCTGAACTCGGATACTTTTGTAGCGTGAGATACAAAACTGCGCGAACCCACTCCATACCATGATTCAGGACAGATTATGGTGAGCGATCGACCTGTCACATTCAGGCTCAATCCCCCAACCTGATCACGCGCTCAAGGTTGAGCAAGATACGCGACTAACTAGGAGTACTTCATGGCGACCCCACAAGAGATCTTGGCAAAGATCAATGATGAAGGTATTGAGTTGATCGATCTCAAATTCATCGATACGCCAGGGATTTGGCAACACCTCACCCTGCACAGAAGCCAAATTGACGAGAGCAGCTTTACCGATGGCGTTCCATTTGATGGATCGAGTATTCGGGGTTGGAAATCGATCAATGAATCGGATATGTCAATGGTTCCTGATCCGGATACCGCTTGGATCGATCCGTTCATGGAACACAAAACACTGAGCATGATTTGCTCGATTCAAGAGCCGCGTACCGGTCAGCCCTACAGCCGTGACCCTCGATCGATTGCTCAAAAAGCGATCGACTACCTGCAATCGACAGGTTTGGGTGACACCGCATTTTTCGGTCCTGAAGCGGAATTCTTCATCTTTGATGATGTTCGCTACGACCAAAATCAGCACGAAGGCTACTACCACGTAGACAGTGCTGAAGGAATTTGGAACTCTGGTCGCCAAGAACCGGGCGGAAACTTGGGATACAAGCCCCGGAGCAAGGAAGGCTACTTCCCGGTTGCACCCACCGACACTTCACAAGATATGCGATCGGAAATGTTGCTGACGATGGCAAAGTGTGGAGTCCCGATCGAGAAGCATCACCATGAAGTGGCAACAGGCGGACAGTGCGAACTCGGTTTCCGCTTTGGAACGCTGATTCAAGCGGCTGACTGGTTGATGACTTACAAGTATGTGATCAAAAACGTAGGTCGCAAATACGGCAAGTCGATTACCTTTATGCCGAAGCCTGTCTTTGGTGACAACGGTTCAGGAATGCACTGTCACCAGTCGATCTGGAACAACGGTCAACCGACTTTTGCAGGTGACGGATACGCTGGATTGAGCCAAAACGCACTTTGGTACATCGGTGGAATTCTGAAACATGCTCCTTCGTTGTTGGCATTCACCAATCCGACTACGAATTCCTATAAGCGCTTGGTTCCTGGCTTTGAAGCTCCAGTGAACTTGGCATATTCGCAAGGAAATCGATCGGCATCGGTGCGGATTCCGCTCTCTGGAAACAATCCAAAAGCAAAACGCTTAGAGTTCCGCTGCCCGGATGCGACCTCGAACCCTTACTTGGCATTCGCAGCAATGCTCTGTGCAGGGATTGACGGGATCAAGAACCAAATTGATCCAGGTTCGCCGTTGGATGTGGACATCTATGAACTCAGCCCTGAAGAATTGGCGAAAGTTCCTTCTACTCCTGGATCGTTGGCAGAAGCGCTGAAGAACCTCGAAACCGATCACGACTACTTGACCACGGGTGGTGTGTTCACTGAGGACTTCATCGAAAGCTGGATTAGCTACAAGCTCGATCGAGAAGTGATTCCGATGAGCATTCGTCCTCACCCGTATGAGTTCATGCTCTACTACGATTGCTAATTCGATCTAAGTTCTGAGAAGCGATCGAGTCAATTGGCTCGATCGCTTTATACTTAGAAAATCGTTGCTTTGAGTGAAAGATGCTACTTGTTCCTGTGGCTGAACCAATTCCGCTTGTCACTGATGGATTTGGTGTTGTTCGGATCAGCAAAACTCGCATCACATTAGATACGGTTGTAATCGCTTTTCTTGAAGGTGCAACAGCGGAAGAAATTAAGGAACAGTACCCAGCGCTTCAACTTTCCGATATCTATTCGGTGATTGGATACTATTTGCGACATCGATCAGAAGTAGATGACTATTTGCGAGAACGTGAACGGCTTGCGGCAGAGGTTCGGAAGGAGGCTGAGACGCGATTTAATCCGATCGGGATTCGCGATCGCTTACTTGCCAGACGCAACTCGCAAGGTTAAGCAATGGTGCGATTCTTGGCGGATGAAAATTTTAATAACCAAATCCTACGGGGAATTCTGCGGCGAAATCCCGATGTTGATATAGCAGTAGAAGTTTAGATTAGGACATCCTCGGAGTTGCCCCCAAACCCCCAATTCTGGGGGCTAAGACTCTTGCTCCCCCAAACTTGGAGGCTGGGGGCTTTCTCGAAGTGTCCTAACTAAAGTGGGTACGGCTATATTGTTCGTGTTCAGGATGTAGGACTAGCAGAAGCAGATGATCCAACCGTTCTTGAATGGGCAGCACAAGAGCAACGAATTGTTTTAACGCATGATGTGGCAACGATGACCAACTTCGCTTATGAACGATTGCAAGCAGGTCAGAGAATGCCAGGATTATTTGAAGTCAGTCGTCGGGTTCCGGTTGGATTAGCAATTGAAGAGATTTTACTCATTGCTGAATGTAGCTTAGAGGGTGAATGGGACGGACAAGTGAGATTCTTGCCGCTGCGCTAACAATTTCACTTCAAAATGGTTAAACCAGAGACGCGCCTCACTGATCAGAATTCGTTACACTTATTCATAGTTGTAGATTGCTGTTGCACACACTATGCCCGATACATTAACAAAGTTGGCGTATCAAACTTTCCAGCAAGGAAAAAGCTATTTTGGATTAGCCCATAAAGCTGTCAGCACTCAACTGCTGAACATGGTTGCACCTGCTCCCGCTGAAACAAAGCCGAAACCTCAACCGCTTTCAATGGCGCTGATTCAGACCATTCAGAAGCGGATGGATGCCATTCTCGAAACCGATTGGCAAGATGCTGAAAAAGGGGTTTATCCAGCAAGTCTCTTGTTTGATAACCCTTGGGATGATTTCTTCCGGTTCTATCCCGCTTTGTGGCTTGACATGCCCGAAATGTGGCAGCGAGTCAATGAGAAGCGCTATCAGGATTTTAAGCCGGGAATTGAAACGCAAGGTTTACCGAACTATTATGTTCAAAACTTTCATCACCAGACGAATGGGTATCTGAGTGATGATTCTGCGAATTTGTATGATTTGCAGGTTGAACTCTTGTTTAATGGAACGGCTGACCCGATGCGGCGACGGGTGTTGCCGCCGCTGAAAGAAGGATTGAAAGCGTTTAGTGATGTGCCACCGAATCAAATTAAGATTCTGGATGTCGCTTGTGGAACGGGTCGCACGCTGAGAAATATTCGCGGAATGTTGCCGAAAGCTTCTCTGTATGGAGTGGATCTATCGGCGGCTTATTTGAGAAAGGCGAATCAATTGCTGTCGCAGATTCCGGGAACGTTGCCGCAGTTGGTTCAAGGGAATGGCGAAGAGTTGCCGTTTTTGGATAACTATTTCCATGCGGTGACGAGTGTGTTCCTATTCCATGAGTTGCCCCCTCAAGCGCGTCAGAATGTGATTGATGAAGCATTCCGAGTGGTGAAACCGGGTGGAACATTTATCATTTGCGATTCGATTCAGATGAGTGACTCGCCGGAATTGTCGATCGCAATGGAAAACTTCCCCGAAATCTTCCACGAGCCGTATTATCGTCATTACACCACGGACGATTTGACCAAGCGTTTAAGAGATGCTGGGTTTGAGGGAATTTCTGAGCAGGTTCACTTTATGAGTAAGTACCTGATCGCGAAAAAGCCGATCGCTGTTCCACAAGCACCTGAAAAGGTTGCAACAGGAATTGCGATCGACTAGACACCAAACCCTAGATTGATTCCTAACCCTCCAAATTAGCGGAGGGTTTTTTAATTTGAAGCCTCACACCAAATTTTTGCAGTATATAGCTGTACCTATTTCAGTTAGGACATTTTTAAGAAGCCCCCCAGCCCCCAAGTTTGGGGAAGCAAGAGTCTTGAGCAAGCAGAATTGGGGGTTTGGGGGCATTATCCGCTTACAACGAAGTGAAAAGCTTCCTCAACTGCACTACCGAGGAATCAACCGTTGCCGTCCACCAATTCCTGGATTGAACAAAGCAGCTAGTTCCGATTCAGGTAATCGATCGAGCCATTCCTCGATTTCCGTTTCTGTTACGCTGTAACCCCGTTCATTTGCAAGTGTGACTAAGGCTTGAGGATCACTGGTAGCTTTTAACCGATTCTGAAGCACATGATCTTTTTGCACAGCTTTGAAGAATGCAGCAGCATGTGACATAACAACCTTCCTCGCGAATTGTTAATAAATTGGACTAGAGAAAGTACGTAGCGCTAAAATCCCTATTCCCCTACGCTAGAAGATTCTGAGAGGATTGCTTCAGAGTGATATCAAAATTGATTAAACTGTAACTACGTATTAATTTCATCTTTGCGATTTCTAAAGCTCACCTGTGAACGTAATTTTGTTTGATTTTGATGGCACGATCGTAGATAGTCTCGACGCGGGAGTTTTGATTACCAATCGACTTGCGGCTGAATTTGGATTCCCACCATTTGATGAAGAAATATTAGCAGAGTTAAAAAACTTAGGATCACGCGCAGCATTAAAGCGATCGAAGATTCCCGTCTGGAAATTGCCTTTCTTGATTCGTCGCTTTACACAAGAGTTAAATCAGGAAATTCCACATCTCAAACTTTTTCCTGAGATGAAAGAGACCTTACTCGAACTGAAACGGCAAGGGAATGTTCTTGGCATTGTTTCAACCAATTCTGTTAAGAATATTCAAGAATTTCTCAGAGTCCAAAACCTTAGCTCAACGTTTGATGTCGTATCTGCAAACTATTCGCTATTCGGCAAAAGTCGATTAATTCAGAAAATAATTCGACAACAGAAATTACAGCCGAATCAACTCTATTATGTTGGAGATGAAACACGCGATATCGAAGCAGCAAAGCAGAGTGGAGTGAACTCGATCGCAGTCACTTGGGGCATTAATTCAGCCGAAATCTTGTTAGAACAAGATCCCAATTTTCTCGTAAATCATCCAAAAGAACTCCTACATTTATTCATTGACAAATCGTAAAAATCATTGCTTTGTATCATAAAATACTTGCCGATCGAGACTTTCTGTAGCTGACCTTAAAGAACCTCCCGATTCAGGAATGCTTTCTTAAGATAGAAGTAAGCACACTTGTTGATTGATTAATCTACGAAAGTGTGAATGTGAAAACCCTGAGTTTCAGGGAGGAAACTGGAATGGTCGATGTTCATCCGCTGCTAGTCGATCACGATTTAGCACTCGATCGAGACTGTACAACGCTCTCTCGCCATGTTCTAGAACAGTTGAATAGTTTCTCAGCAGAAGCGCAAGATCTCAGCGCCATCATGACGCGAATTGCTCTAGCTGGAAAACTAATTGCTCGTCGTCTCAGTCGAGCCGGGTTAATGGACGGCGTACTGGGCTTTACAGGCGAAACCAACGTTCAAGGCGAATCCGTTAAGCGAATGGATGTTTACGCCAACGAAGTCTTCATTTCGGTGTTTAAACAGAGCGGACTTGTCTGCCGTTTAGCTTCCGAAGAAATGGACGAGCCTTACTATATCCCTGAGAACTGTCCGATCGGGCGCTATACATTGCTTTACGATCCGATCGACGGTTCCTCGAATGTCGATATCAATATTAACGTTGGATCGATTTTTGCCATTCGACAGCAGGAAGGCAACGATGACGATGGCAAGGGGCAGGATCTATTGCAGAGTGGACGAAAGCAAATTGCAGCAGGCTACATCTTGTACGGTCCTAGCACAATGCTGGTTTATTCGATCGGCAATGGTGTGCATTCATTCGTGCTTGATCCCAGCTTAGGAGAGTTCATTCTTGCCGATAAGAACATTCGAGTTCCGGATCATGGTTCGATCTACAGCGTGAACGAAGGTAACTTCTGGCAGTGGGAAGAATCGTACCGAGATTTCATTCGCTATGTGCATCGGCATGAAGGCTATACCGCTCGATACGGTGGCGCATTGATTGGAGATTTCCACCGGATTCTGTATCAAGGCGGCGTATTTCTTTATCCAGGTACAGGCAAGCAGCCTCAAGGCAAACTGCGATTGCTGTATGAGGCTGCACCGTTAGCTTACTTGATCGAGCAAGCGGGAGGACGTGCCAGCACCGGAACCGAAGAGATCCTGGACTTTGTACCCGACAGGCTTCATGCCAGAGTTCCCTTGATCATCGGTAGCAAAGAGGATGTTGCACTCGTTGAATCTTTTGTACAAGAACGCATTCGCGAAAAGACCACTTTAGGAAGTCGATAACACTAGGAGCAGACCACCATGACGAATCATTTATTAGAAATCAAAGACTACGGGCAAAGCATCTGGATGGATAACTTGACCCGTGATTTGATTGTGTCCGGCGAACTCAAACGCATGATCAACGATCGAGGTTTACGCGGCATCACATCCAACCCCGCAATCTTTGAGAAAGCAATCAACGGAAACAAAATTTACGATGAAGATATCGAAGCAGGTATCCGCGCAGGTAAGCCGCTTCTCGATATCTATG
>JADEXW010000745.1 GCA_015206935.1 Pseudanabaenaceae cyanobacterium LEGE 13415
TCTTTCGCCTTTGTCCAGCCTAACTGTTCCATGAACGTTGGATAGTACGCAGGATTGTACGGCATCATCACCATCGGCGGCGAATCAAAACCATCAATTAAGAATAAACAGTTATTGTGTGTTGAAAGATCGATCGGGCCTCGAATCTCAGTGATATCCTGCGATCGCAACCATGCTTCCGCCGCTTCAAACAGTGCCTTTGCGACCTCAAGATCATTCACACACTCAAAAAATCCGAAAATCCCGATCGCTTTTCCTTCGCGTTCAACTAATCGATCGTTGATTGCTGCGACAATTCTCCCGATCGCAGTTCCGCGAGAGATAGCAATAAACTGCTTCAGCCGACCATATTGAAAGAATGGGTTCTCAGGCTGAAACTTCTTTTCAACATCACTCCGCAACGGTGGAACCCAATTCGGATCATTCGCATAAACAACCCACGGAACATTGATAAACATCTCTTGTTCCGTGGCAGAACTAACCGGAAAGACTTCAAAAGTGGGCATCGCCTAATTTATCCATTCGTTCAATGCTGACTATACCAGGAGTTAGAACGTTGTCGGCGCGATCGGAGAAATATCCGGGTCAAATCCCCCCATCTGATTCGTTCGCAGCACCCACACAGAAGCACCGTACTGAATGAAAGTTTCCGCGATCGTATCACTCGCCTTTCTCGGAAACATCGTCCGCCAACTCCCCAACCCGATCCACAAATTCCGTAGTGGATCATCTTCGAGCGTGCTACCTAAGTTATATTCATTGTTCTGCCAGTCCGATCGCGGTCCTCCAAACGGTTGCAGCGCACTTTCTAAATCTTCTCCTAACACTCGTAAGGTTCGATAGCGCGATTCCTCTTGCTGAAGCAGCAATGCAGCAACATCAGGAATGTTTTGCAAAATCCGCTCAACACTCTGAATACTGGCAAATAAAGCTTGATTCGAGTCCTGAGAACAATTATTTGCAGGCCCGACAAATGTTCCACCTGTTCCATCTCCGATCCGATATCGAGCCGTCATCACTTCAAGCTGAAGCCGCATCAAATCGAGTGGAGAAAGCGCAACATCCCCGATTTGATAGGGTTCTGTGAACGCATCGAGCTTGATTAAAATGTCGCAGACTGGACGAGTACCGAGCCAGCCAAATTGTCGATCGCCCATGTATCGCGACCAATGCAAGGTTCCTGCAACTAATCCATCTGTGTTTTGGGTGTAGACTTGGTGATATTGAATGTCAAATCTCGGCTCATCTGCTAAAGGTTCGTACACGACTTCAGCAATGCCATAAGCAAAATGTCCAAAAAAGATCGGAGTGGCTGCGGCAGGTTCTTTATTGTTGCCACCAATTCCACCATAAGTATGCAGCAATAAAGCTTTATCACCAATCTTCCAATCTTCAATTGCCGTTTCAATGCCATCCGATGAGCGTCGAGAACTACAAAGCACTGAGGAAAGTTTACCTTTCTGTTCAGCAGCATTTTTCCAAGCACCAAATCGAACATAGTTAAATGCCGATCGACGACCAAAGGTAACTTTTTCGGGTTGAAGTTGGAACAATGCACGAGGCGCGATCGATTGCACTACAAACACACCATTCGCATCTTTCGCACCATACACATACCATCCAGTCTCATTGTACGGAGAATGTTCAATGTCTCGCGTAGTCGAAGGATAGCTGCCATAGTTCTTGGCAAACACAACTTCTGGTAAACGCATCACTTCTGAATCACCTGTGAACTGTCGAGAAGTTCGATCGAAGTGAATGACTTGAAATTGATCCGTTCCACTGATCGGTAGAACGAACTGAACTAAAGCATAGAAGCGTCCTGTAATTTGAATCGGTGTTGTATCAATGTAAAGCGTATCTCCTTGAACTTGCACCGGATCACACAGCATTACAATGATGTCATCGACTGGATGAGAGCCTGCTAGAGATTCAAGCGGATCAACTTGCTGCCAGTGATTAATGCGATCGGGATGAACTGCTCCCCCAAACTTACTGCTAAATTCTGCATCTGCGCTGAAGTGAACATCTTTTGTCACTGCTTTTACGCGCTTTTGCACATCAGGACGATTCGACCAGCGCAGTTTAACCGTTCGCCCGATTAAAGAAGAATCCGGTGCATGATGGACTTCAAAGAATACACCCTGAAACCGTTTCTCTTGTTGCGGTAAAATCAATCGCCCCATCCATTTCCCGATCGGTTGATAGTTCTCGGTATTAATAGGTTGAATGGGATAGTATTCAGGACGATTAAAAGCTGCCTCTCGGTACAAAGCATAATGACTGATTTGTTTCGGAATCGATTGATCGGCTCTGAGGGCTTCACCTTTGAGAATCTTCAGAATCATCTGAATTGTTTGTTGTAAATGCGTTCGTCCATCCGGAAGTTTAGCGATCGGGTCCATATAGCCCCCTGGAACCTGATGCGCTACAGATCCAGCCGACAGAATCGTAATTTTGCCTTTGCGTTTCGCTCGATTCCAGTAAGAGAGAAAAAACAGCTTCCACCGCCCTGGAAACATCACCGGGCCAATTCTTTCTACAG
>JADEXW010000746.1 GCA_015206935.1 Pseudanabaenaceae cyanobacterium LEGE 13415
CAATACAAGTTTGAACCTTAATGTTTCCTGAATTTCTGCCTGCTTCAGTAAAGTCGATCGACGATCAGGACGCGATCGCACTTCTCCAAAATCTTCAACGCCAAATCATTGATCAAATCACAACTGCCTATGTTCATGCGGATTTATCTCAATCGACCCCGATCGTGCTATTTCCCGGATTTGATAGCTCGGTTTTAGAATTCAGACGATTGTTTCCGCTGCTCAATCAGGACACATGGGCGATCGATCCATTAGGATTCGGATTTACTGAAGCGGATTTAACGGTTGAACCACGAACAATTCGACAGCATTTATTGAACGTTATTCAAACTTGGATTGCTCAACCTGTAGTGTTAGTTGGTGCATCATTAGGAGGTGCAGTTGCGATCGACTTTGCGCTACATCATTCAGAATGGGTACGATCGCTGATTCTGATTGATAGTGTTGGATTTTCTGGAAGTTTTCCGATTGGGCAATGGCTCCCAGAATCAGTATTAGCATTAGGAGCCGATTGGCTACATTTCCGCAAACAAGCGGCTCTCAAGGCAGCATTGGCACTTCCGAATATTGATCCAATTCTGATCGATGCTCTCCGCTGTTCGTTGCTTCATCAAGAGATGTCAGGGTGGAAAAATGGAATCGTCTCTTTTTCTCAAAGTGGCGGTTATTCGGAGTTAGCGATCGATCAAATTCAAACACCAACATTAATTATTTGGGGAAGAAAGGATGATGTTTTAGGCACAAAAGATGCGACTCGATTTCAAAGCGCGATCGCAAATAGTGAACTGATTTGGGCGGAACAATCCGGTCATGTTCCGCATTTTGATCAGCCTGAGTTTGTCGCCGCTCAGATTCTAAGATTTGTGCAATCCATTTAGAATAATTTCCGCCGCTTCTGCCAGATTCGCCACTCGGAAATGCGGCTCTCGTGCCTCATTCAAAATCCATTCCGTCTCATTCCCGTTATCAATCAAAATCGATCGACATCCCGCCTTTCTTCCCGCTTCCACATCGTTCAAAATATCGCCAATCATCCACGATCGAGCTAAATCAATTCCATGCTCTTTTGCCGCCTTCAGCAGCATTCCCGCCTCTGGTTTGCGGCAATTACAATCAACGCGATATTCGTCAATTTTTCCCTGCGGATGATGCGGACAGTAATAAAACCCATCTAATCGAATCGGATTGAGCAATTCTTGCAATCGTTGCTCGACTCCCATCAACGCCAATTCGGGAAAATAGCCACGAGCGACCCCAGACTGATTGGATACCACGATCAACTTAAAACCCCGATCGCTTAATTTCCCCAACGCCTCTTGAGCAAACTCCGACAGAATAATCTTACTTGGCTCCACATTGTAGGGAACATCGGGAATTAGCGTCCCATCTTTATCAAGAAACACAGCCGGAACCATACGAACTCCAAAAATTTTTCTGCGAAACTTACCGATTTGCCTGTGAAGTTTTTAAACTATAAGAGAGCTGCCCGATTTGCATATCTGACGTGGCTCCGACCCTACTTTAAGGGAAAGTGAGCCAAACCTACTGCAAACTCAGCGGTGTGGGCTAACGTATAAGCAACGGCAACTGAACTCTAGAAACGTCAGAAGGAAAGACTTATGGGATTATTTGACCGCATCAGCCGCGTTGTCCGCTCCAACGTGAATGACATGGTAAGTAAGGCTGAAGATCCAGAAAAAATTCTGGAACAAGCCGTGATCGATATGCAGGAAGACTTGGTGCAGCTTCGTCAAGCGGTGGCACAAGCGATCGCGTCTCAAAAACGCACTCAGCAACAATACAATCAAGCCCAAACCGAATCCAATAATTGGCAACAACGGGCACAATTGGCGCTCACGAAGGGCGACGAAAATCTAGCACGTGAAGCGCTCACCCGCAAGAAAACCCACACCGAGACGGCAACCGCACTCAAAACGCAGTTGGATACCCAATCGGCTCAGGTAGACACGCTCAAGCGTAGTCTGATCGCTTTAGAAGGCAAGATCTCGGAAGCTAAGACCAAGAAAGATATGCTCAAAGCACGCGCCAGCGCAGCGAAGGCACAAGAGCAGCTTCAAGGCATGGTCAACAATATGGGAACCAGCACTGCGATGGCAGCCTTCGAGCGCATGGAAGATAAAGTTCTACAGCTTGAAGCGCGATCGCAAGCCGCTGCGGAACTCGCAGGAGCCGATCTTGAAGCGCAATTCCGATCGCTCGAATCGGGGGATGTCGATCTCGAACTTGAAGCGATGAAGCAGCAAATGTTGGCAGGTTCGAGCCAGCCGCAACAGTCGTTACCGGGAACTCCAACGGGGCAAACTCAGCAGACGCAGGCTCCGAAAGATGCCGCGATCGATTCGGAACTCGAAGATCTTAAGAAGCAGTTGGATAATCTGTAGAGCAAAAGAGCGCGATCGTGAAAACTGCGATCGCGCTCTTTTAAGAGTTGTTGCGGAAATAAAGGTAGGCATCCCAATTGAGCATTGCGAATTAGTTAAACCTTCGTTCGTCTACAAGAATCGTTACAATTAGAAAG
>JADEXW010000747.1 GCA_015206935.1 Pseudanabaenaceae cyanobacterium LEGE 13415
TCCCACGATTAATCCTAAACCTTAGCTTCCAACGATTTGAGAAACTCCGTATTCACGCCCGATTCACGGCTAAGTGCAATCTTGCCCGTTCGAGCAATTTCGCGCAGTCCAAATTTTTGCAGGACTTGAACGATCGCAACCATTTTTCCCGGATCGCCCACGACTTCCAGAGTTAGCGAATCTTCTGCGACATCCACCACCCGCGCCCGGAAAATTTGCGCCAGTTCCACGATTTCCGATCGCGTAGAACTGCCTGCATTCACCTTAAGTAGCATCAGTTCCCGTTCCACACAAGGAACTTCGGTAATATCTTGAACCTTGATCACGTTGATCAACTTGTAGAGTTGTTTGGTCAACTGCTCAATCACCCGATCGTCTCCCGGAACAACCATCGTGATCCGTGACACGCCCATCTGTTCAGCAGGTCCCACTGCTAAACTTTCGATATTGAAGCCACGACGGGCAAACAAACCTGCGATCCGAGTCAGAACCCCGGCTTCATCTTCGACCAAAACCGAGAGCGTATGCTTCATTGCTGTATGTTGAGTAACAATTCGTCTCTCTATGGTGCAACGATCGTTCCCGCTTGTCCACCCAGGAACGAAAGAATTTCTGAAATATCTTGAAGTAAAAGAATTTAATCGATAAGGTGAAAAACGATTGCGATCGAGGTCTAATCCTTCTCCAGAGCGATGGACATTTTTAGAACTCGATCGCTCAATTATCTGTGTAAAGTGATATTTGGAGTCAGATTTGTTATGGGTTGGTTACAAAGACTTTTTGGTATGGAAAAGCCTGCAAACCCTGAACAGGCGGTCAGCGGTCAGCCTGCTCCAGAAGCGGTGGCATCTGCTCCTCCAGAGGCTCAAGTCGGTGGCACGATTCCGCCTGAGCGCGTGGGATTGAATGGGGAATATGACCAGAGCGGTTTGGCGAAGCGGGTGGCGTTGGCATTTGACCAAGATGCCCAGTTGGATGATGTGAATACGCTGTGGGTGGCGCAGTTGGGGACGACTGTGGTGCTGAAAGGGAGTGTTCCGAGTCAGGATGTTTTGAGCAAGATGGTGCAGGTTGCAAGTGGCGTGAATGGCGCACAATCGGTTGACACAAATCAGGTTCAGGTCGGCTAGCTCTGTTAGAGGGTTGAAGATCTCCAGCCCTCTAACTCTGTGTATACACAAATCGTTTTCGCTTCGGTTGAATCGGCTATTGCCTCCTAAATCCCCCAAATTTGGGGGACTTTGAAAGTGGAAAGCGCTTTGGCGTTCTAGAAATTTTTCTTCCTCAAAGTCCCCCAGAATGGGGGATTTAGGGGGCGCGATTCGATGACAACGAAGTGCAAGAAACTTATACACACAGTAGACTTCTTAAGCTGGAGGTCTTTCAAAAATCAGAAAAAGCAAGTTTTACGACTTGGTTTTCTCTGGACAAAAATGCTTTGGAGCGATCGACATCATAACCAAAAATTCCTGTCTTAGCTCTTTGGCGGCGGATTCGGCATTTCTAACTGGAGTCGGACGATTCCGTACAAGCTCTTCAGCTACCGTGTCAAACTTGTCGGAGTCCGGATTGCCACCATTTCTAAGAAATTTACAATACGCGATCGCACTTTCAACACGCCAATTGAGCAGCGATCGCCATTGTTCTACTGCATTCTGATTGTTTAACGCGATCGGAGAAGTTCGCCCAAATGCGGCTTGGTGCGCTCGCTCAAATTCGGTTAGATATTCCATTGAGCGTTGATGCAGTTCGGGCGATTTCCGGGGTTCGTTAGCTTTTGCGGGTGAAGGCGCGATCGCAGAAATTGTGAAGCAAGCAAGACCGAGAGCTAGAGTCTTTTTCATAAGGTTCTCCAAAAGGCTCTCTAATCTTGCAAGCCAAAGCGATCGACGAAATCCGTGTTTGCTTGGAAATCACACGGCAGAGCTTAAAGCAATGTGATAGATCCTAACGATTAGCTCGCCCAGTCTTTCGCCCAATTCAGGGTTTGGTGAACCTGCTCGATCGTGGATGCTTCACAATACAACCGCAACACAGGTTCCGTTCCACTAAAGCGAATCAATAACCAGCTTTGATCTTCTAATCGGAACTTGTAACCATCATCGGTCTGACAGCTTACAACAGCTTTTCCAGCGATCGATTGCGGAGGTTGCGTTTTCAATTGCTCCAACAATTTGGCGCGAACTTCCATGCTGGCAAGGGGAAGATCAATTCGATCGTATTCTGCTAAAAATCCAGTTTTCTCTTGCAAGCGTCGGTACAGTTCACCTAAATCGGTTCCAGTTTGGACAACGGTTTCGAGAACATATAGAGCAGAAAGCAAAGCATCGCGCTCTGGAATGTGATGCCCGTAGCCGATGCCGCCGGATTCTTCACCGCCGAGAAGCACTTTGGTTTCGAGCATTCGATCGGCAATGTACTTGTACCCGATCGGGGTTTCATACACAGGCAATCCATAGAGTTTTGCCACCAGTGGCATCAGATCTGAACCGCTTACGGTTTTGACAAATTCACCTGCAAAGCCTTTAT
>JADEXW010000748.1 GCA_015206935.1 Pseudanabaenaceae cyanobacterium LEGE 13415
GTCCAACTGGGAATCATTGCCCTTTGTGTTGTTCTCGTCGCACAACTGCTCTTTTCTCTGTTTGGGATCTACACGCCTAGTTTTCTAGAAGTTGCCATTTCTGCGATCGGGGTTCTCTTGTTTGTGGGTGCAGCAATTGTTGATTTTTTCATCTTGCCCCGTACCTACAAAGATGAGCAATACCTCTCAGCCGCACTTTCGATGTATCTCACCTACATCAATTTGTTTGTGTTTATTTTGAGGTTCTTGATTGCAATGAATAGCCGTGACTAGAATGAATTGCAAGTCAAGATAGCTCGCTTCTCATTTACCGCAATCGTCTCAATCCGAGCGCAACACCTACATAGGTAAACAACTTGCTCTTCATACTTAGAGTCAGCGAGTTGCGTAAAACCTTTACAACTACTTTGAGCGGCATTACGATCAACGAGGAAAAGAGTTGATTGTAATGCCGCTTCGTCCTTTCTACTTTAGGTATTCTCATATGGCACAACCTGAAGAAAGATTTTTATCAGCACAAGAAAGTGACCCAATTAAAATGGGTTGGATGCAAGGTTTTCCGCCGCCTGAAGATAAGCGTCTAGACTTTGCAGATGGTTCGTTCTTTAAATTTCCACAACTGCGTTGGAGCGTCGCGCATATGCGCGAGTTTATGCCGACTATCAGCGTTTCGCGTGATCCAACAGGGTTTGATCCTTTGCCTTATCGCTTGGATGATGACATTGATGCGGTCTCTTTCCGCCCCCGCAACAGTGACCAGAGCATGACCTGGGAAGCTTCACTGTGGAAGAATTACACGGATGGAATTTTAGTTTTACATCGAGGTGCGATCGTCTATGAAAGATACTTCGGTGCTTTGACTCCTAATCAGCAACACGCAGCGATGTCAATGACAAAATCATTAAATGGCACATTGGGCGCGGTGCTAATTGCTGAAGGTCAACTTGATGAAACTAAGTTTGTGGCAGATTACATTCCTGAGCTAAACGATTCAGCCTTTGCCGATGCAACGGTGCGACAAGTGCTGAATATGACAACCGCGTTGCAGTTTAGTGAAGACTATGCTGATCCGAATGCCGAAATCTGGCAGTTCTCTGCCGCTGGAAATCCGCTTCCTAAATCAAAAAACTATACAGGTGCGATCGGTTATTTCGCTTACTTGAAAACAGTGAAAAAGCAGGGGAACCACGGAGAAGCTTTCGGATACAAAACAGTCAATGCCGAGGTAGTCGGCTGGCTCATTGCACGCATCACCGGGCGATCGGTTGCTCAGTATTTGTCGGAGCGAGTGTGGCAAAAAATTGGTATGGAGCAGGACGGTTACTACTCAGTAGACGAACTGGGAACGCCTTTTGCAGGAGGTGGCTTCAACGCTGGACTACGCGATATGGCGCGTTTCGGTGAACTCATTCGGAATCAAGGGCAATGGAAGGGAAACCAAATCCTACCCCGTCGCGCGATTGAAGATATTGAGAAGGGTGGTAGCAAAACTGCTTTCTCTAAATCCGGGCATCCTGAGCTTCCTGGTTGGTCGTACCGCAATCTATGGTGGCATACTGAGAACGCGCATCGTGCTTTCACAGCTCGTGGCGTACATGGTCAAACGATTTACATTGATCCCAAGGCTGAAACGGTGATTGTGCGCTTTGCATCACATCCGATCGCCACTAATAGTGCTAACGATCCGTATTCACTGCCTGCCTATGAAGCTGTTGCAGAATATTTGCTCTCGTTAAGCTAAGTCAATGACTACTTATAGCCTTGATCTGAATCACTCCTACCATTGGCAGAGGTATTGAGCTACAGAGTTGATGATCATGACTCAATAGTTTCTAAATGAGTTTAGATTCGGATCGGACGGCAAGTGCAGTTTTTGTTGTCATCCTAGCTTGCTGAATCAGCTATTTGAGTTTTTTGATTTTCTGTTGGCTGTTCCTGCTGCTATGGCGGTCATAACGCAATTTGATGAATCTAATCGACAATCATCTTTGAGATTTAACCATGAATGAAATTGAGAATTTAGTGAGACGTTACGAAGGTGGAGAACGGAATTTTCGCCACATCAACCTAGAAGGCGCAAATTTAAGCAATCTGGACTTCAAGGGAGCTGATTTTGGCGGTGCTAATCTACGAGGTGCAGATTTGAGCGGGGCTGACTTTAGCGGAGCTGATTTGAGTGAAGCTGATTTGAGAGATGCGAATCTCACTGAGACGAACTTGAACAATGCGAACTTGCGCCTGAGCGACCAGCGTGGAGCAGATCTTAGCCATGCCCAACTTAAGGGTGCCGATTTGGGAGGATCAAAAACGAGCAGTGGCGCTAGATTACCAGAATTACCAGACTAATGAAACCTGCGATCGCAAAGAATCACAACGCTTCATTATCAAACAAATGGTAGATATAGCAATCCGGTTTGAGTTGTGAAATTCGGGAACGCCCCCAAACCCCCAATTCTGGGGGCTAAGAGTCTTGTTCCCCCAAGCTTGGGGGTTAGGGGGCAAGATCAACTTTGCATTAGAGATTTAGAG
>JADEXW010000749.1 GCA_015206935.1 Pseudanabaenaceae cyanobacterium LEGE 13415
AGAAGGGATTTCCGATTTAGGCTATCAGATACCTCCATTCCATCCCGCTTCATCCTTTGAGAGTCAGTCGTCAGATGGGGATGTGCTTTCACCTTGTCACCACAAGGGGTCAGAATTACACTGACACGAACATTAAGTTGTCAAGGTTCAGTGGAACTTTCGTTCCTGTGGCTCCTTGCCGCTAATCCCCCAATCCATTGCTAGTATTGGTTTCTAGCGAACGAGTCGCACCCGTGTCTTTAGACCGGGGAAGCTTACGCCTTATTTCGTGCTGCTTTCAGCGGTAATTCAATCTGGAATGTTGAACCTGATCCGAGTTCACTAGAGACGGAAAGCTGTCCTTGATGAGCTTGGACAATTTGCTGCACGATCGCGAGTCCTAGTCCGAATCCGCCCGTTTGTTTCGATCGAGCCGTGTCCACCCGATAAAATCGCTCAAAGATATGCGGCAAATCTTCTTGCGGTATCCCAATTCCAGTATCAATCACCCGAATGATTGCAGATTGTTTGCTAATCAGTTCAAGTCTCACTGTGCCTTCGTTTGGAGTGTACTTAAACGCATTACTCAGCAAATTAAAAATCGCTTGTCGAATCAATTCTGCATCCGCTTCGATTTGAATAGGATGATCCGGAAGTGACAGAGTAAAAGCTCGATCGTTCGGATAGTCCAAGCCGCGAATTAACTGAACTAAATCAACCGTTTGGAACTTAGTTCGATCGAGTTCTTGCCGAGCTAACCACAGTAAATTCGTCACCAAAGCACTCATCGATTTTGCAATTTCTACGATTCGCTCTAATCGATCGTGCTGTTCTTGCAGATCTTCAGGTGGCATCAATCCCACTTGAGCATTGCTTAATACGGCTGCAATTGGCGCACGAAGTTCATGAGAGGCATCGGCTGTAAATCTTTGCAGTTGAGCATATGCACGTCTGGAAGGCTGCATTGCAATTCCTCCCAGAATCCAGCCGGTCACACCGATAAGCGCGATCGCAATGGGCACTCCAAACAACAGCACAAATCGAACTTGCTCTAAGCTCTGTTGCAGGGGGGTTAGAGGTGCAGCAACTTGGAGATATCCAATCGTTTGATTTTGCCGTTGAATCGGTAAGGTTAGCTGTCTTAAACCATCAATTGTTTCAAAACCGATCGTACCCGCAAGATAGTTCGCTCCGGGTGAACCAATGTACTTAATGCGTTGTCGATCGCTCCGATACCAGCGAGCATAAGTTAAATCGATCGGGATCGTTTGCATTACTCCCGGAATTGAGGGCTGAACCCCGATTAAAATTCGGCTTCGTCTGTAAAGTAGATCATCAAAATTCCGCAGTTGAGTCTGCACAATAAAGCCGTATCCGACTCCTGCAAAGGTGAGCAAAATCCCGCCCATCGAAGCCGCGAACCAATACGCCAAATTTCGCCGACTTCGATCGAACACCGTTCCTACTCCAATGCGTTCAAGCGATACCCAATGCCATACACGGTTTCGAGCCAATCTTTGGCATTCACGCCTTCTAATCGTTGCCGCAATCGTCGAACTAACGTTGTCACAGCATTACTTTCTGGTTCACTCCCCCAACCCCATAAAGCTTGTTCAATCTGGTCGTGAGAAAGTACCTGACGCGGATGGCGCATGAGGAATTCCATCAGTTGAAATTCCCGCCCAGAGAGTTGAACCGTGGCTTGATTGCGCTCGATCGTTAAATTCGTCAAATGCAGCCGTAAGCTTCCTAACTGTAGCGTTTCTCCTTGCCATAAGGGGGAGCGTCGTCCTAAAGCTCTGACTCGTGCAAGCAGTTCGATAATATCGATCGGTTTAACTAAGTAATCATCTGCACCTGCATCGAGTCCGGTGACTTTATCAACGGTGGTATCTTTCGCGGTCAACATCAACACTGGAGCCGTTTTTCTGGCTTGCCGATATCTTTGACAGATAGCCACGCCGCTGAGTTTTGGCAACATCCAATCGAGGATCAGCAAATCATAGGCTTTTGTAGTCGTAAGCCAGAGCGCTGTATCTCCATCTTCGACCGCATCGACCACATGACCCGCTTTGGTCAATGCGGTTTGAAGTGGCTCAGATTGTGCCGGATCGTCCTCAGCAAGTAGGATCAGCATAGTTTAGAAGAATGTTTGAGAAGTGTAGTTCATCGTACTCATCCTGAATTTATTTCTGCCGTGTATACACAAGTTGCTTTTGCTTCGTTTGAATCGGCTAATGCCCCCTAAATCCCCCAAATTTGGGGGACTTTGAAGGTGGAAAGCACTCTGGAATTCGAGAAATTTTTCTAGCTCAAAGTCCCCCAGAATGGGGGATTTAGGGGGCGAAGGATTTCAGCGATAACCGATTAATCAATCTGTGTGTAATTTATTCAGGGCGAACGAGAATGCAGCGTGAAAACCTTGATGTGTTTCTAATCGCAGTAAAGCGTCTCACGGGTATCGCGTCCAGTAGTCGGATTCGTCCCTTTCGCCACGTTACACAGCATCTTCAGCACATCCGGGCGAAACTCAACATCGGTAAAATC
>JADEXW010000750.1 GCA_015206935.1 Pseudanabaenaceae cyanobacterium LEGE 13415
CACTGAAGAATCCTCATGCGTATGTGGATAGCAATCTAGTAGGCTTTGTTAATGTTCTAGAAGGCTGTCGTCATACTGAAATTCAGCACTTTGTGTTTGCCTCTTCAAGTTCGGTTTATGGGGCAAATACGAAGCTCCCTTTCTCAATTGATGACACTGTAGATCGCCCAGTAAGCTTATACGCTGCAACGAAGAAAGCAAACGAATTGATGGCGTATACTTACAACCATTTGTATAGGTTGCCGACTACAGGACTGCGGTTTTTTACAGTGTATGGTCCTTGGGGAAGACCGGATATGGCACTGTTTCGGTTTACCAAAGCAATCTTATCTCGGCAACCGATCGAGGTGTTTAATCACGGCAAAATGCAGCGGGATTTCACTTATATCGATGACATTGTTGAGGGCATTGTTCGAGTGGTCGATCGCATTCCTCAAACTTACCAGCTCTACAACATTGGAAACAATCAACCGATCGAGCTAATTCACCTCATCGAAACCTTAGAAGCTTGTCTGGGTATGAGAGCGCAGAAGAAGTTCTTACCGATGCAACCAGGTGAAGTACTAACAACTTATGCGGATATTGATGAATTAGTTCGGGATACCGGATTTCAGCCGAAAACGTCGATCGAGTCGGGCGTTGAGAAATTTGTAGCTTGGTATCGAGATTATTACGCTGTTTCGGCTCCTTCCACATTCTTGAGCATGGAGAAAATTGCATGAATTATCTCGATCGACCTTTATCAAGACCTGTTACAGATGAAAGCATCGGTTCGCCGTTTGTCTCGATGAAAAAATGGCATCGTGCAGTGGTCGTCTCGGCATTGTCAGCCTATTTGCTCTGGATTGCGCTGCACGGTGTAGCTCATCCCGTGTCTACTGCATCTGGCGAGGTGCTGCTAGTACTGGCATTGAACTTTGCACTATTGTTATTGCCTGTTATTTTTTATCAACCTACTTTTGGCTGGTTTCATCCTTTGGTGTTTGGGATTGTTCTGACATTTGTCGATCATCTTACTCGATCGGGATTGTACATCAATGGGCTTCAATGGCACGCAGCACTACCGGGCTGGAACTCTGATAGATTAAATCAGCTTGTCGTTCAGGAACTCTTGCTGAGTTCTCTTGGGATTGTTTCAGCTTATCTAGGGTTCTTTCTTTGTCCCCGATTGGGCATTCCCAAACTTACCTTTCATCGACCTCGATACATTGGGCGCAAAGTTGTGATTGCAGTCATATTTGCGATGTCTACTTGTATGGCTTATCTTCAAAGCCAAGGTGGAATTGCAACTCATATTTTGTCATGGGGACGGGGACGACGAACTGAGCTAGCAGGTGAATCTTACTGGGGCTTCTTTGTGCAAGTAGGAATCATTGCTTGTTTGTCTTGGCTAGCGCTCGATCGTAGAGCAACTCAGAAGCCGCTTTTCTGGGTCTGTAGCGTGTCTTCGCTCACGATGTCTTTTCTCGTCGGTGGTTCTCGCAGTATTTTGATCTACTACATGGTGATGGGATTGATGGTTTGGTTGTTGCGAGAGCGGAAAATTTCTTTTACTAAACCATTGATTCTAGTGTGTGTTAGTTTCTTTCTCATTGGACTGCTTGGAGCATTCAGAACTAGCACGTTTAGCGGTGAAATTAACTGGGGATTGCTTACGGGTGAAAGCACAACTGAAGAATCAGCACTAACTACAGGAGCTGGAGAAGTTTCAATGCGGTTAGCTGAAGGAAATGCAGTCTACCCGATTTTGGCATTGGTTCCTGAAACCATTGACCATATACATGGAAGTTCATATGCGGCTGTGCTTGCGCTACCTGTTCCAAGAACTCTTTGGGCTGACAAGCCTGGATTAATTGGTGGAAGAGTCGGAATGACGTTCTTTAATCAGTTAGCAGGAGTTCCACCTGGACCGATCGGGGAAGCGTTTTGGAATTTTGGTGTTTCTGGCGTTCTGATTGCATTTGTACTGTTTGGAATGGCGCAGCGATGGTTTGTAGAACTATTTTGTCACTATGCTCATGAGCCTGTTGCAATCATTCTTTATGCAGTGACATTGTTCCAGTTCTCTGAGCCTTCGAGTGCTGGACTTCAAGCTTTTGCCATCACGATCGTACTAACTCTCATTTTTCTCAGATTGATCGGTGCAATGACCTTCAGAAAAAGAACTGCGTAATCACTCGAACTATGAATCAATCTCGCCCGATTCGGATTCTCTTTTTTACGCCTTCGCTCGGAGGTGGAGGTGCAGAAATGCACTTACTTCGCGTTGTCAATCATCTCGATCGACAAAACTTTCAACCCTCGATCGCAGTGGTACGATCTGGTGGTTCTTATGAAACAGCACTCGCTCCAGACGTTTCACTGCATGTTTTAAAAACAGGTCGAATCCGATCGAGTACTGTCCAAATGCTGCGATCGCTTCGTCCTTTGAGAAAACTCATCCAACAAGAACAACCGGACATTGTTTGTTCGGTGCTGGGTCATGCAAATACGATCGCGGCTTTAGCGATTCAGAACTTACC
>JADEXW010000751.1 GCA_015206935.1 Pseudanabaenaceae cyanobacterium LEGE 13415
GACTGATTCAGCGTCAGAAGCGCAATTCGCGGGATGAAATTAGTCAGGAATACTGCGATCGCTTAATCTATGAGCTAAATATGCTCAAACAGATGGGCTTCTCGACTTACTTTTTAGTGGTTTGGGACTACATCAAATACGCCAGAGACAATAAGATTCCAGTTGGGCCCGGAAGAGGTTCAGCCGCTGGATCATTAGTTGCTTATGCACTAGGAATTACCAACATTGATCCAGTACATCATGGATTGCTATTTGAGCGATTCTTGAATCCTGAGCGGAAATCGATGCCTGACGTGGATACCGATTTTTGTATCGATCGACGCGATGAAGTGATCAAATACGTGACCGACAAGTATGGCAAAGAGCGAGTCGCACAGATCATTACCTACAACCGGATGAACTCGAAAGCAATTCTGCGAGATGTAGCGCGAGTGTTGAACATTCCATTGAGTGAAGCGAACTCGATGGCGAAGCAAATTCCAGTGTTTCGTGGTAAGTCTACGAAGCTGAAAAAGATGGTTTCCCCGACTGAAACACCATCTAAAGAGTTCAGCCAAAAATACCAGCAAGATCAAGTGATTCCGGGTACAAACCCGCAGATTACTTATCGTCGCTGGCTAGATATGGCGATGCGGATCGAAGGAACTAACAAAGCAGTGGGTGTTCATGCTGCGGGTGTGGTGATTGCTTCAGAACCATTGGATGAAATTGTGCCGTTGGAAGTCACTAAAGATGGTGGCATTGTTACGCAGTACGCAATGGAAGATATTGAAGCACTGGGACTGTTGAAAATGGACTTCTTGGGATTGAAAAATCTCACGATGATTGAAAAGACGATCGAGCTAATTGAACAAAGCCGCAAAGTCAAATTGGATCTCGATAGTTTGCCGCTGAATGATCCAGAAGTCTACAAGCTCTTATCCAAAGGTGAACTCGAAGGCATCTTCCAGCTTGAATCGTCTGGAATGCGTCAGATTGTGCGCGACCTCAAACCGGATGGAATTGATGACATTTCTTCAGTTCTGGCGCTTTATCGTCCAGGTCCACTCGATGCAAAACTGATTCCAAAGTTCATCAATCGCAAACACGGACGCGAAAAGATTGACTATGCTCATGAGATTCTACAACCGATTCTGAAAGAAACTTATGGAATCATGGTCTTTCAAGAGCAGATCATGAAAATTGCTCAGGACATGGCAGGCTATTCGCTCGGACAAGCTGATTTATTGCGTCGAGCAATGGGTAAAAAGAAAAAATCCGAGATGGAAAAGCACCAAGCTTTGTTTGTTAAAGGTGCAAAAGAGCGAGGGGTTTCTGCCAAAATTGCAGAAGAGCTATTCGAGCAAATGGTTTTGTTCGCTGAGTACTGTTTCAACAAGTCACATTCAATGGCTTATGGTTATGTCACATTCCAAACGGCTTATTTGAAAGCGAACTATCCGGTCGAATACATGGCTGCAATCTTGACCACTAATAGCGGTGAACAAGATAAAGTGCAGCGATACATTGCAACTTGTCACAATCTTGGCATCAAAGTATTGCCACCGGATATTAATCGATCGGGAATTGATTTTACGCCGATCGGGGATGCAATCTTGTTCGGTTTATCTGCTGTCCGCAACGTCGGAATGAGCGCGATCGAGGCAATTCTCGAAGCTCGAAATGAAGGCGGTAAGTTCAAATCAATGGCGGATTTATGCGATCGAGTAGACTCTCGCGCAGTGAACAAACGCGCTCTAGAAGCCTTGATTCATTGTGGTGCATTTGACTCGATCGAGCCGAATCGTCATCATCTTGCACATAATCTCGAATTGATGATTGACTGGGCACAATCGAGGGCACGCGATCGAGCGAGTGGACAAGGTAGCTTGTTTGATTTATTCGGCGGTGCAACTCAGCAAAATAGTTTTGAAACGGCTCCAAAAGGTGCGATCGTTCCTGATTATCCGTCTCAAGAAAAGCTCCGCCTCGAAAAAGAAGTCCTCGGTTTCTACATTTCCGATCATCCACTCAAACAGTTACAAGATTCTGCAAGAGTGTTAGCTCCGATTAGCTTAGGAAGTCTAGCAACTTGTCGAGAAGGATCAACTGTCAGTGCCATCATTATGATTACGTCTGTGAAGCGAGTAACAACCAAAAAAGGGGATGCAATGGCAGTGATTCAGCTCGAAGATTTAACAGGTCGATCGGAAGCGGTTGTGTTTCCAAAATCATTTGAGCGAATTGGTAGCTTGATCGAACCCGATGCGCGATTGATGATCTGGGGCAAGATCGATAAGCGGGATGAAGACCAGTTCCAGTTTATTGTCGAAGATGCAGAAGCGATCGACGATGTGAAAATGGTGATGGTTGAACTGGAACCAAAAGTGGCAGATGACGCAGTTCAACGGCATCGATTGAAAACTGTATTGCAGGAAAATAGCGATCGAGACACTGCAAAAGTCCCCGTGATTGCGATCGTGGGAACCTCTGCGCGGAGTCAGATTGTTCGATTTGGCTCACAGTTCCGTGTTCAGGA
>JADEXW010000164.1 GCA_015206935.1 Pseudanabaenaceae cyanobacterium LEGE 13415
ATTTAATTCCTTGATCCGCAGCTTTAAGAAATGCCAGTAAATCATTTCTGCGAGTTGCGATCAGATTTGGGCGCGTCACTAAAACATCTGCAATCAAATTCGTACCTTTAGAGCTAAAGATAACGTCACCGCCCCCTTCTTTGGCAGCTTTAGTAAGAAACGGCTCATACGTGACAGCCGCATCGACTCGTTTGGCGCTAAACGCGGTTGCTGCATCAGGCGCAGGCATATCACGAATCGTAATATCTTTTTCAGTCAAGCCACCTTTTTCGAGGTAAGCCCGGAGCAACACTTTTTGGAACAACACATTTTCATGAGCCAATGTCTTTCCTTTTAAGTCTGACGGTATTTTGATCCCGCGTCCTAAAATACCATCGGCACCATTTGAGTAGTCACACAGAAAAATAATTCTCAGGTTCGGATCTTTCCCTGCCATCTGAATCACATCGCCAGCCGTCATCCAAGCAAGGTCAGTTTTACCTGCCAAGAATGCTGTAATTTGCTCAGTGTTCGACTGAAAGAGTGTGTCCTCAATGTTCAATCCCGCTTGTTTATAAAACTCCTTTTTCATAGCAACATGATGTCCGGAGTAGCCAGACCAGGGATTCGTAGACACGGATAAAGCTTGAGAAGCAGGATTGGTTGCTGTATTGTTCGAGGCTTGAGGAGAACAAGCGACTGTCCAAAACAAGGCAATCAGAGCAAACGCAAACAATTTGATGAACCGAGACCTAAACATATTGACTTCCTTAAGACCATGAAGGACAAAACGCGGGGCTGATTGCTCAAAAAGCCCGAAAGAGCCGTAACAGTCGATCGCTGTTAATCGTCTCTCCCGGGCTTTTGTCCCGCCGTGTGACTGTCTCGTGCTAGACAGTTTGCTTCTCTCGGACCAGGCATTCGCCTAAACGGTGGCTGAATCGGAACCCTAGAAGCGATCGTGCAGATTGGCGATGTGAATTCTAAATGTAGTGCGCTCCTGATGGCAAAATCCAATGTCATTACTTCTATCACGTAGCAATAGAAATTTTGTGTTCAAAAGCACAATTCTACTTTCTCTTTAGAGATTGCGATCGAACTAATCCCGCAGCGAATGTAGAATCTGACGCTTGATTTCAACAAATTCACTCGATAGCTTCATTTCTAAGTTGCGATGCTCTGGCAAATCCACAGGCACTTCAAGCTTCATCCGCCCCGGTCGCGCACTCATCACATACACACGCTGAGAGAGAAAAATAGCTTCTTCCACATCATGCGTGATCATCAAAACCGTGACGTGGGTTTGCTCCCAGAGTTCGAGTAAGAACTGTTGCATTTGCTCTTTCGTCTGAGCATCCAAAGCGCCAAACGGTTCATCCATCAGTAAAACCGCAGGCTCATTCGCCAAAGCTCGCGCGATCGCAACTCGCTGCTTCATTCCACCGGATAGCTGTTTTGGATAGGACTGAGCAAACTGAGTTAATCCAACCACATCCAGATAATAGTTCACTCGATCGCGTTGTTCTGCTTTCGGCAATTTACGGAGCTTAAGACCAAAAGCAATATTCTGAGCGACTGTTAGCCACGGATACAGCGTATAGTTCTGAAAGACCATTCCGCGATCGGAACCGGGTCCTGTCACTTTCCGCCCATCGACTAGAACACTACCCGATGAAGGCGCAGTGAGTCCTGCCACAATGTTCAATAGCGTCGATTTTCCACAGCCAGACGCTCCAACCAAGCAAACAAATTCTCTAGAAAAAAGTTGAAAGTGGATGTCTTCGAGGACGCTAATCGAGCCACCAGACTGCACAAATGACTTCGATAATGCGCGAACTTCCAGCTTTGCGATCGAATCCGACGCGATCTCAAGCTCGGATCGCCGCTGTAATTCTTGAGATCGGGTATTCAGCATGAGGAGTATCCAAAGTGAAGCGACAGAACATCCCTATCAGTTAAGTCGATCTCCACATCGTAAAGTGTAAATTTCAATACATAAATGATTGAAGTCTCAGCGATTCATGATAAATGCTCGGTCGATGTATCTGGAGATACAAAAATGCGAGGATATCTCTTTAGACTGATTAAATGTCATTAATTGATGACGTTATATTTGCAATCAGAGGATTAATGCCCGTGGCTAACGCGACTCTTCCTGCAACGAACAGCGATCGACAATATAAGTACCTAAAACCTTCGGTGTTCTGGAGCATTCGACAAGGATTTCCGCGCCGATTGTCAGCTTTGATGATTCTCGTATCGCTGGCAATTCCGTTGTTGCTTTGGTCGATCGTCAGTTATGCAAAGCTTGTTCCACCAATGTTTTTACCCACACCAACGGCAGTGGTACAAGCAGGCATAGATATGTTCGTTAACAATGATCTGATGTCAGATGTGTTAGTGAGTTGTGGTCGAGTCTTGGCTGGTTTTCTTGTTGCAGCGATCGTGGGTGTGCCGATGGGGATTGCGATGGGAACGTTCTATAGCATGGATAGCTTCTTCGCACCCTTTGTTGGAACGGTTCGATACATGCCTGTAACTGCCTTTGTTCCGCTGATTGTGATTTGGGTGGGACTGGGTGAAGAATCGAAGATCTTGATTATTACTTTGGGTGTGGTGCTGTATAACGCGATTATGATTGCAGATGCAGTGAAGTTTATTCCGAGTGAGATGATCAATGTAGCTTATACATTGGGAGCAACGCGGCGAGATGTGTTGTTTCGGGTGATTGTTCCTGCAACGTTTCCAAGTGTGTTGGACACTTTGCGGGTGAACATTTCGGGAGCCTGGAACTATCTCGTGATTGCTGAGTTAGTTGCGGCTCAATCGGGATTAGGCTTTAGAATCATTCAGGCACAGCGATTTTTACAAACAGAGAAGGTGCTGTTTTGTATTTTGCTGATTGGATTGATCGGATTAGTGATCGACTATGGTTTGAAGTGGATTTCAGCCGTTCTTACTCCTTGGGCTGACCAAACTCGGCATTAAAAGGTGTTTCGCTTCGTTGGGGTCGGATCGTGCCCCCAACCCCCCAATTCTGCTTGCTCAAGACTCTTGCTCCCCCAAACTTGGGGGCTGGGGGGCTTTCAGAAGTGTTCTAACTGAAATAGGTACAGCTATACATCAAAAGAACTTAAGATAGCGTTGGATTTCCCAATCAGAAACATGATTGTGATAGTCCATCCATTCCTGAGTTTTGAAATCCACATAGGTCTGATACATCAAAGACCCCATCACTGATTCACTCAATGGATCTGCCGCGAACGCTTCGATCGCTTCTCCCAAGGTTCGCGGCAGTGTTTCAATCCCCATTTTTTTCAGTTCTGCCAGACTATAAGTATACATATTCTCGGTGTGCGGCTCACCTGGATCAAGCCCTTCTTTGATTCCTTCAAGTCCCGCTGCTAAAATCATCGCTGCACCCAAGTAAGGATTGCATGAAATGTCTGCTGCTCGACATTCAACCCGTCCTCCTGCAAGTGGAATTCTCAGCATGTTTGTTCGATTATTGTTGCCATAGCAAATGTACACAGGTGCCCAAGTAAAACCAGACATACTACCGCGTGCAATCAATCGCTTATAACTATTCACCGTTGGAGCAATCACCGCACAGATCGCAGGCGCATGACGCAGTACACCTGCAATGAATTGATAGCCGAGTTTTGACAATTTACAACCGCGTGGATCTTGTCGATCGACAAATAAATTCTCTCCGGTCTTCAAATCAGCAAGCGACATATTGTAGTGAGCGCCACTGCCAGTTCGATTGGCAAAGGGTTTCGGCATGAAAGTAGCAAAATAGCCATGTTTCCGAGCAATCTCCTTCACCATCAATCGAAAGAAGATTAATCGATCGGACATGGTTAACGCATCGGAATAAGCGAAATCGGTTTCAAATTGCCCATTCCCATCTTCATGATCAAAAGAATAAACATCCCAACCGAGATGATTCATTGCTTGAACAATCTCGTCAACCCAGACATAGTTATCTAACAATCCTTGCAGGTCATAACAAGGCTTTGCTAGCGTATCTCGATCGCTAACAGGCATTGCTTGTCCAGCTTCATCTTTGAGAATAAAAAACTCAGTTTCAATGCCCAAATTAAACTGATATCCTAGCTCTGCTGCTTGTTGCAAAACAGACTTCAAGATACTACGAGAACAGGCTTCAAACGGCTTCCCCTGCAAATACAAATCGCTCGCAAACCAAGCCATTTCAGAGTTCCAAGGAACAATAGTAGCACTCTTCGGATCGGGCATCGTTGCCACTTCTTCATCATTCACATCTTGAGGAACACCATCGAGCGCGGCTCCCGTAAAAAGCTCTGAACCTTGCATCATTTGATCAAAGTGCGCGATCGGAACCATTTTGGCTTTGCACATTCCGTGAATATCGACGAAACTCGTGATCGCATACTTTACACCTTGATCTTTGAGTGCCGTTTTTAACGGTTGCAAGTCTTCTGAGCTTGGCTGATCAATCATAGGTCGAGGCAATTCTAACAGTATCGTTAGATTGTTCACAGAGGTTGCCGCTTCAAATTGTATATTTAACTACGATTTTTCCATTTCTGAAAGTTCTTAGAACGCAAAGTTGTGCATCGAATTGCAATAAATCAGTACAAGCTTTTGATTGTAAATCTATCTTAGAGCATAGTTTTTGAAGGTGAATTCGCCTTAAAACAGAGTGAGTCTAATTGATGTGAGTGTGAATGGTTGCCGATCAGCTTGAAGATGTTTTCGTTTTTCCAGCCTCTTTCGCTCAACAGCGCTTATGGTTTGTTGAACAATTGCTGCCTGAAGCATCTTTGTACAATACGCCTTTGGTCTTTCGGTTGTCAGGCTCTTTGAATCGATCTCATCTTCAAAATAGTCTCCAAGCGATCGTACAACGGCACGAAATTCTCAGGACGACTTTTGAAACGATCGATGGGAAGTTGTTTCAGGTTATCTCCCAAACATTGCACATTCCTCTAGAATTCACTGATTTGCGAGGATTTCCTGGAAACGAAGAGGCTGCATTAACACAGATTTGGCAAGAGATTAAACGACCTTTTCAACTTGATCAAGGAGCATTATTGCGATCGCACCTCTGGCAGTTGCAAGATACAGAGCATTTATTGTTAATTACGCTGCATCACATTATCTTTGATGAGTGGTCGAGTGGTGTGTTAATTCGTGAGTTCGGTGAATATTATGCGGCATTTGTTGAAGGAAAACCTGCTACATTGCCAAGTTTGCCAATTCAGTATGCGGATTTTTCTCACTGGCAGCGATCGTATTTACAGGGCGATGTGCTTGCGCGACAACTCCAGTACTGGAAGCAACAATTAAAAGATGTGACTGTGCTGAATCTATCAAGCCCGAATGTTCCGCACAACCATCAAGGTGCAAGCCAACTGTTAGAGTTGCCGCAGGAATTGTTGGATCAGTTAGAAGCATTAAGCCAGCAAACAGGTGTAACGCTATTTATGACATTGTTGGCAGCGTTTCAGACATTGCTACATCGCTACAGTGGGCAGACTGATATCGCGATCGGGTCTCCGGTAGCAAATCGCTATCAAAGTGAATTAGAAAGCTTGATTGGTTTCTTTGTAAATAGTTTAGTGTTGAGAACGGATTTGTCAGGTGATCCAACGTTTCGAGCGTTATTAGACCGAGTGCGAGAAGTCACACTATCCGCCTATGCTCATCAGGATCTACCGTTTGAAAAACTGGTTGAGGAATTGCAGCCTGTTCGCAGTCTGGGTCAAAATCCCTTGTTTCAGGTGGTCTTTGCATTGCAAAATACACCGATGGAACAGTTAGTGTTACCTGGTTTGGTACTCAGTCCAGTCACTTTAGAAACAAAGACATCGCGCTTTGATTTAGAGTTGTATGTTTGGAAGTGTGGGGATAATTTTCGGAATCTATGGGGTCAAGGATGGCAGCACTCGGACGGCTTGCGGGGTGTAATTATCTATAATACTGATTTGTTTGATGCAACGACGATCGCACAATTACGCCAACACTTTCAAACACTACTAGAAAGTATTGTTGCCAATCCAGAAACTCGTTTATCTGAACTATCATTGCTGACTGTTCAAGAACAACAGGCTTTATTGAAACAATGGAGTAATTGTCATTCTACCTATCCAAACAATGCTTGCATTCATCAATTGTTTGAAGAACAAGTAAAACAACGATCAAGTGCGATCGCAGTCCAGTTTGGTCATCAATCTTTTACTTATGCAGCACTCAATCAAGGGAGTAATCAACTCGCACGATACTTACAGCGTTGCGGAGTGCAATCTGGAACACCTGTTGGCATCTGTTTAGAACGTGGAATTGAAGCGATCGCAGCAATGTTAGCAGTGTTAAAAGCAGGAGGCGCTTACGTTCCACTTGATCCAAGCTATCCTCTAGAGCGATTGCAATTCATGATCGAAGATGCTGGGATTGCCATCGTACTGACTCAAGCAGATTGCGCGGATTTGCTTCAAAGCGATAAGGTGATTTGCTTAGAGCAATCTTGGAGCGCGATCGCACAAGAATCCGATGAGAATTTGTCGATCGATTGTCGTCCAGATCAAATTGCTTATGTGATGTATACCTCTGGATCAAGTGGAATACCAAAAGGAGTGATGATTCCACATCGAGCTGTGAATCGGTTAGTGTGTGCGACGAACTATATTCAGATTAACGATCGCGATCGAGTCGCACAGGTCGCAAATCTTGCCTTTGATGCAGCAACATTTGAAGTATGGGGTGCATTGCTCAATGGCGCTCAATTAGTTGGAATTGCACGAGAAACGACGCTTTCACCTGCTGAATTTGTTGCTGGATTGCAGCAAGTGAACATTCTATTTCTCACGACTGCATTGGTGAATCAAACGGTTCGTCAGATTCCAAATGCTTTTCAATCGCTTAAATATCTATTGTTTGGAGGTGAGGTTGCGAATGTTAACTGTATCCGATCGCTGATTCAACACGGCAAACCTCAGCATTTGATTCATGTGTATGGGCCCACTGAGAATACAACGTTTTCAACTTGGTATGAGATTGAAACTGTTTCAGAAACAACGATTCCAATTGGGAAAGCGATCGCAAATACTCAAGTGTATCTATTCGATGCAGATTTGAAGCCAGTTCCCGCAGGAGTCAGCGGCGAGGTTTACTTAGAGGGTGATGGTTTGGCGCAGGGGTATTTGAATCGTGCAGAATTGACCGCGAAACAGTTCATTCAGGTAGAGAATTTGAGGCTTTATCGAACAGGCGATCGGGCTATCTATCGAAATGGCGGCAATCTTGAGTTTTTGGGACGAATCGATGATCAAATTAAGATTCGAGGCTTCCGGGTTGAACTCGGTGAAATTGAAGCTGTTTTAACTCAACACTCCAAAGTACAAGACGCGATCGTGATTGTGCGGGAAATTGAAAGCGATCGACAATTAATCGCGTATGTTGTTCCTCAAAATACTGAGACATTAACTGAACGAGAACTGCGATCGTTTCTCAAATCAAAGTTGCCGTCTTATATGTTGCCTGCTGCTTTTGTTGTTATCGATTCTGTACCGCTAACTGTTAATGGTAAAGTGAATCAGAAAGCGCTACCGATTCCACATCTCAATACAATCCGTGAGCAATCGTCTCCTGCAACTTCTTTAGAAGCCTCTTTAATAGCGCTTTGGAGTCAATTGCTTGGACGAGAGCAAATCGATGTTCAGGATAACTTCTTTGAACTCGGTGGGCATTCATTACTTGTGACCCAGTTAGTTTCACGGATTCGCGATCGATATCAGGTTGAACTTCCGTTGCGCTCTGTGTTTGAAGCACCCACGATCGCAGAATTAGCACAAAAGATAGAAGCTTTGAAGCCGAGGGCGCAACGACGTGAGGAGATTGAACTATGAGCCAGCAAACAATCGCAGAATTAGTATCCTATCTCAAAAGTTTAGATGTGCAATTGTCGATCGAGCAACCGGATCGATTACGCTGCAATGCACCAGAGGGAGTAATCACCTCAGAACTCCGCCAAAAAATGCTCGATCGTAAATCAGAGTTGGTTGTTTATTTGCGATCGCAATCCCTACAGGCGATCGATCAAACAACGACGTTTCCTCTATCATTTGCTCAACAAAGACTCTGGTTCCTGTCGCAACTTGCACAAGAAAATCCATTTTACAATGTTCCTGCTGCAATTCGATTGATCGGCAAGATTGATCAAGACGCATTAAAGCGATCAATAGCTGTGATCGTATCTCGTCATGCGGCTCTTCGCACAACTTTTACAGAGATTGATGGACAGCCTGCACAAGTGATTTATCCAGATAGCAAAGTCGAATTATCAGTTGTGAATTTGTCGATCGCAGCAAATCAAGACCAAACAATCAAGCAACTTGCAACCACTGAAGCACAACGACCGTTTAATTTAACGCTTGATCCCTTACTGCGGCTAACATTACTGCAATTCGATTCAACAAATGCAGTTCTATTACTAACAATGCACCATATTGTTGCCGATGGTTGGTCATTAGGTGTATTCATGCAAGAATTCGCTCATTGTTATCGTGCATTCGCAGAAGGAAAATCGCCTCAGTTACCCGCATTGTCGATTCAATACCCTGATTTTGCTCAATGGCAGCGCAACTGGTTACAAGGTGAAGTATTAGAACAGCAGCTTTCCTACTGGCGGGAACAATTGCAAAATTTGCCTGCGCTGAATCTGCCAACTGATCGTCCTCGTACAACTCAAACTTATGAAGGAGGAACATACCCGCTGCAATTTTCACCCATGCTAACCGAAAAATTGGAGGCTTTGAGTCAACAATGCGGCGCATCTTTGTTCATGACCTTGCTGGCAGCATTTCAGGTGCTAATGTATCGGTACACTGAGCAGGAAGATATTGCGATCGGGGTTCCTATTGCAAATCGGCATCGCAGTGAAGTAGAGGGATTGATAGGCTTTTTCGTGAATAGTTTAGTCATACGATCGCATCTATCTAGCAATCTTTCTTTTCGCGAATTTTTAGAGCAAGTTCGTAAAACTGCCTTAGAAGCGTATGAACATCAAGATTTGCCGTTTGAAAAGCTAGTTGAAGAGCTAGATCCAGACCGAGATCTCAATCGAAATCCGTTGTTTCAAGTTGCATTTGCACTTCAGAATGCACCGATGCAGCCTTTAAAATTGCCAGGATTGAGGTTAGAACCTGCACCACTAGAGTTTAATAGTACTCGGTTTGATCTAGAGGTTCACTTGTGGGAGCCTACACATGGATTGCGAACATTGTGGCAGTCTCAGGAAGGATTGAGTGGCTTTATTGCTTACAGTACTGATTTGTTCGATCGCGATCGAATTCAACGCTTAGTCGGTCATTATCAAACACTTCTAGAAGGGATTGTGTCAAATCCAGATCAGCAACTCTCTGATTTACCACTGCTTACATCGGTAGAATCTCAGCAACTCGCACAGTGGAACCAGAACAATAAGCGAATTGATCGACGTTGTTTTCACCAGATTTTTGAGACGCAAGCACAAAAGAATCCGAATGCGATCGCAATTGTTTCTGAACAAGAATCAATCACCTATGGAGAACTGGATCAAAGAGCAAATGATTTAGCACAAGTCCTGTTCCA
>JADEXW010000752.1 GCA_015206935.1 Pseudanabaenaceae cyanobacterium LEGE 13415
TAAATATCAAAAAAAGCTCTACTTCACTTGTCCAGTGTTCTGCTTGAATGACCACCACTGTTCGCGTAGCCACCAAAATCGACTTGATTTGACAAATTCGAGTTCGTTCTCTGTGTGTTGAAGCTGTTGGTTCGTGTGTTGAAGTTGTTGGTTGGTATGCTGAAGCTGTTCATTCAAGAACTGAACCTTCGATTCAAGCTGAACGATCGTTTCTTGCAGCGATGACCTGGGCACGTATTGATCGGCATGAATTCCAGGAATCACTTGACGATTATGCGATCGACCCTTAAACCAAAAGGCTTGATCCGGTCCCACTCGTTCTAAGATAGGCTTCTCACCGTGTCGCTGGCAAAAGTCATAAAAGGCTTCCCGACAGCCTTCCCAATAGCCAAAGTCGTCCAGAATAACGCAGCCGCCCGGACTGATTCGCGGGTAAAACGTTTCCAGCACCAACAGCACCGAATCGTACCAATCTGCATCACAATGCAAGAGCGCGATCTGTTCAGGAAGGTCGTGCTGCAACGTGGTTTCAAACCAGCCAGGTTTGATTGTATACGCACTTTCAGAAGTACCGACTGCATTCATCACGGCTTTCAGGTCTGGAACCGTCCCCACACATTCTCCGATCCACGCTTTTGCATCTTCGCCATCTCTTTCAGTCGTGGGAGGTAAGCCTTCAAAGCTGTCATAGAGCCAAAGATGCCGCGATTCACCTAACCCTTTTGAGAGGATCGCAGCCGACCCACCCTTGTACGTTCCGCACTCCACAAAATCACCCGGAACCGCTTCTTGGTTGAGATGGATGCAGAGGGCGGCGAGGTTTTCTAGCCGATCTGGAGTACAGAGGGTATAAGGTCGAACTTGTTCCAGTAAAGATGAAGAGAGTGGCATTCTTTCTAAGCTCAAGAGTATTTTGGCGCAAGCGTATGACTGTTTGACGGTTTAAACGAATCGCTTTTCATTGTATTAGATGGTGGTTTCAAACTTGTTCTAATCCAGGAGTTAAGGTGTGCAGTTCAAACTGCGGTGACAAATTCACCATTCCAGCCCAAACGATCGCGTCAGGATCAGGCAGTACTTTTAGCGTCATCGTATCCTGCAACATGAGCAACACTCGCTCGAATTCACATCTGCCAATCCCACCTTCCGCTACGCCGATCGTGATTGTATATTCACCCGGAGGAAGTGGAACTTTGAATCGAAATCTGGCTTCGATCGCGGTTTCTGCGGCAATCCTGCCAATTGTTTGATTCATACACAGCGTGTTTGATTCAAACACGACTTCTCCGGTTCGAGTCCGAATTTTAAAGCCAACGTGCGGATCGTTTGCGGCTTCTAGAAATAACAGCCCGATCGCAAGTTTGATTTCTCCATCGCTAAACGTCGATCGAACACTCTGGTCAAATTCGTTTAAGATGCGAACGGATTGGACATTGACTGCTTTAGAAGTGATCGCGACGGACGCTTCAAGCACTTCCGTTGTATCCGTCATGGTGATTGCGAATTGATTGGGTTGCTGATCTCGTTTTTGTAAGAGTTTTGCTTCGTATAAATCAACCACTTGGCGAGGGGTTGCATCGAGAACCATTTTGCCGTGTTCCATCAAAATCGCTCGATCGCATAACTTACAAACCAAACTCGAATCATGCGAAACAAACAGCAATGTCACGCCTGAATCACGTAGTTCTCTGAGCCGCGTGAAGCATTTCTGTTGAAAATAAACATCTCCAACCGCTAACGCTTCATCGACAATCAAAATATCTGGGTCAGTGTTGACAGCAACTGCAAATGCGAGTCGAACAAACATCCCGCTAGAATACGTTTTAACGGGTTGATCAATAAAGTCTCCGATATCAGCAAACTCCGCAATTTTGTCAAATTTTTGCTCAATTTCTTCTTGACTCAATCCCAGAATTCGACCATTAAAAAATACGTTTTGTCGCCCGGTAAATTCTGGATTAAATCCACTTCCTAGCTCAAGTAGTGCCGAAATTCGACCATTGACGATAACGCTTCCACTCGTTGGGGTCAGCGTTTGAGTAATCACTTGCAAAAGCGTGCTTTTTCCGGCTCCATTTTGTCCGACAATCCCGACTGTTTCTCCTCTGCGAATTTCCAGGTCAACGTTTTGAATTGCCCAAAAGGGTTCGGCTCGACTTTTTCCAGGCAATAAAACTTCTTTGAGTCGATCGACGGGACGTGCATATCGCTTAAAGCACTTTGAGATATTTTTCAGGGAAATCGCGACCTGACCCATAGAACTCCTTACTCACTCCGTCATCTTAGCGTCCTGATTTAGACCACATCCGCAAACGCCGGACGTAGCTTTCGATACACCACAAATCCGATCGCAAACATCATCACCGATATTCCATACAACACGCCCAATTCTTGCCAGTGCTGCACTCGTCCAATCAGCGCCAGATCGCGATAGGTTTCTACGATCGTGGTCATCGGATTGAGCCAAAACACCAAGAATCGCCATTCTTCTGGGATTAACGAGGCAGGATACA
>JADEXW010000753.1 GCA_015206935.1 Pseudanabaenaceae cyanobacterium LEGE 13415
GAGCAAATGCAGGCTTATCCCGATCTTGCGTATATCAATTTCGGCGATCGAGAAGGCAGATTCATCGGTGTCAATCGCGATCATCGAAGTGTTCTACAAATGGACATCATTGAACTACCCCATCTTGGAACTTATTATCGCTATGACATTAAACAAGGAAAGCCGACTCAGTTAGCAAGCAAAGTGCCTTATGAACCGCGTCGAGAGGTTTGGTATACCGATGCGATCGCGGCTCGAAAACCATTATGGACAAGCGTTTATTTTTGGAACGATGACAAAGTGATGGCAGTTTCAGCCAGTCATCCAGTGTTTGACGATCGACAACAAATTATTGGGGTTGTGGGTGCCGATTATTTGCTCGATCGGATCAACGTATTTCTAGAGCAACTGCGCCCCAGTCCCTCAGCTTCAGTATTCATCCTAGAGCGGAATGGATTCTTAGTTGGTAACTCTAATGGTGAGAAAACTTACACAGTCCAGGATAATCATCCGAAACGGATTAAGGGATCAGATAGCAACAATCGATTGATTGGTGAAACAACACAGTACTTAACAAATAAGTATGGTAGCCTGAACCAAATTCGTGAACCGTTCTGGATCAAAACTTCGATCAAGAATCGTAATACTTTTGTTCAAGTCAATCCCTGGCGCGATCGATACGGTTTAGATTGGCTCGTTGTGATTGCAATGCCAGAATCAGACTTCACTGAGCAGATTAACCGCAATACACAAACGACGATTTTACTGTGTGCGATCGCGCTTTTAATCACAACTGCTTTAGGGTTAATGACAGCCCGTTGGATCGCTCGATCGATTGATCGGTTGAATACTGCCTCTTCTGCGATCGCTCAGGGTGATTTGAATCAAATCGTGCAGCTTTCTCGAATTGAAGAACTTGCGATATTAGCTCGGTCATTTAATAGCATGGTGACGCAATTGAGAGCATCATTTATTGCACTAGAGCAAACAAACGCAGAACTCGAATTGCGAGTCGATGAACGCACTGAGAAACTATCAAATGCTCTACAAAGTTTGCAAACTGCACAGGCTCAAATGGTGCAATCTGAAAAGATGTCAAGCTTAGGTCAAATGGTTGCAGGAATCGCACATGAGATTAATAATCCAGTGACTTTCATTTCAGGTAATTTAGCTCACGCCAATACTTACGTGAATGATTTAATGCAATTAGTTGCGCTTTATCAGAAATATGTTCCAGAAACGATCGATGAAATTGAAACCTATTTGGAAGAGTGCGATTTCGATTTTGTTGCGGCTGATCTTCCCAAACTATTGCAATCAATGAAAGAAGGAGCTGAACGCATTCAATTGATCGTTCTGGGTCTGCGAAACTTTTCACGACTCGATGAAGCTCAACTTAAAATCGTTGATTTAAGAGAAGGAATTGAAAATACACTGCTTCTATTACAACATCGACTCAAACATAATTCAAAACGGAATCAGATTCAGATTATCAAAGATTTCCAGAATTTACCGAAGATCGAATGTTATGCAGGACAACTCAATCAAGTGTTTCTCAATCTATTAGGAAATGCGATCGATGCTTTAGAAAATAGTGATCGTACTGCAATCATTTGGATTAGCACTGAAGCGACAGAATCAAGCGCAATCGTCAAAATTCGCGATAACGGTCAAGGCATTCCCGAATCAATTCAATCGAAGATCTTCGATCCATTTTTCACCACAAAACCCGTCGGGCAAGGAACAGGATTGGGATTATCGATCGCGTACCAAATCATCGTTGGACAGCATCAGGGTTCTTTAACCTACACCTCTGAAGTTGGCAAAGGAACGGAATTCACGATCGAAATCCCGATCTTTCCTAACTGACTCCCGGTTCTGCATATCCTTGCAGACTCTCAGGATCAAACGCTCTCAAACTCCGGGTCGCCTGCCGAATCAGCGAATCTGAACCATTAATCACAATCAAATACTTTCCAGCATTCAACCGATTCCGGTAAGGCAACGCATCACCCCCGCCTACAACTAATCCAACCCCCCCGCCAACAAAGACGCTTCCCAACAATCCGGACAAGCCACCTAAAATACCTGCAATCAAAGGACTACCAATTTCACCCGCCCAAGCAAACGTATCCAATCCGGTAATCACATTAAACGCTGCACCGCCCAAAAATCCAAATGGAACCAGCCACGAAGCCATCAATCGGACTTGCTTTCTCGCCGTTTCATTTGGATCGATCAAGCCGTACTCATCCGCACTTTTATAACCGCGTCCCAAAATCGTAATCTTATCCATCGGCAAGCCTTCTTTTTCCAATGCCGAATATGCTTCTTCTGCTTTAATACGATCGCTTAATACTGCTACTAAATAACTCATCTACCAGCCCTCAATACTTCTTCAGCGGTCAATTGCAGCCCAGAAAACGTTGGAGAAATGATTCGATCGCTATCTCTAAACTCTCCAACTTCAGCATATTGGTTTGCCTCTAGCTGAAGTACGATGACAACATTTCGGGCTGGATCAATCAACC
>JADEXW010000754.1 GCA_015206935.1 Pseudanabaenaceae cyanobacterium LEGE 13415
CCATTGAAGATATCGATCGCATTCTTTTAGTCGGCGGTTCAACTCGAATTCCAGCCGTTCAAGATGCGTTAAAAAAATTCTTTAATGGAAAAGCACCCGATCGCTCTGTGAATCCGGATGAAGCGGTTGCACTCGGAGCAGCAATTCAGGCGGGTGTTTTGGGCGGTGAAGTGAAAGATCTTTTACTGCTTGATGTCACACCGCTTTCTTTGGGGATTGAAACGTTAGGGGAAGTATTTACGCGGATTATCGATCGAAATACCACGATCCCCAGCAGCAAAACTCAAGTGTTCTCAACCGCAACCGATGGTCAGACTTCCGTAGAAATTCATGTTCTACAAGGCGAACGGGCAATGGCGCGGGACAACAAGAGTTTAGGCAAATTCCAACTCACTGGGATTCCGCCTGCACCTAGAGGCGTTCCTCAGATTGAAGTCGCATTTGAAATCGATGCGAATGGAATTCTCAAAGTTGCAGCTCGTGACAAAGGAACCGGACGCGCTCAAAGTGTTGAAATCTCCAATACGGGCGGTTTGAGCAATAGTGAAATCGAACGGATGCGGCAAGAATCGGAACTGTTCGCTGAAGAAGATAGCCGCCGGATGGAACTCGTCGAACTGAAGAATCAGGCAGATAGCTTATTCCACAGTTATGAAACCACGATTAAAGAGAATGGTGAATCGATCGCTGATGCACTCAAAGCACAGGTGACGGAAAAAACTGTCCAATTGAGAAGCGCGATCGCGAATCCAAAGGTTAGTATCGATGAAGTGAAATCGCATCTCGATGGATTGCAGCAACTTTTATACACCGTTGGATCGGCAGTCTATCAAAATGCTCAAACGTTCGGGAATTCCACCTTTGAACCGAACCCTGATTCTGGTATGAATTTTGAAGATGATACCGTCTCAGTGGACATGAGCGCGTTTACCTTTGAGGCAGATGCAACCATGACTGCGGATTATGAGGCAGTCGATTAGTTGAGCGTGTAGGGTAGTAATATAGGGAGTCTAGATCGTTACCCTACGCCTCCTTTAGTTCAGCCCCCCTTACCCCCTGAATCTCTACCCCTATGGCTCGTGATTACTACGAAATTCTTGGCGTTTCGCGTGATGCAGACAAGGAAGATGTCAAGCAAGCCTTTCGTCGCCTTGCCCGAAAATATCACCCTGATATCAACAAAGAGCCGGGTGCTGAAGAACGATTTAAAGAGATTAACCGAGCTTATGAGGTGATTTCTGATCCGGAGATGCGAGCGAGATACGATCGCTTTGGTGAAGCTGGTGTCGGTTCTGCTGCGGGTGCAGCCGGATATCAGGACTTTGGCGATATGGGCGGCATCGCGGATATTTTTGAAAGCTTCTTTAGTGGATTCGGTGGCGCAGCGGCGGGACAAACTCGACGGCGTGGCGGTCCAGTTCGAGGCGATGACCTGCGATTGGATCTGAAGCTCGATTTTCGAGAAGCGGTGTTTGGTGGCGAAAAAGAAATTCGGATTAGCCATTTAGAGACTTGTACGAATTGTACGGGTAGCGGTGCGAAACCTGGAACTCGTCCCCGGACTTGTACGACTTGCTCTGGTTCGGGTCAGGTTCGTCGCGCAACTCGTACTCCGTTTGGCAGTTTTACTCAGGTTTCCGTTTGTCCGACCTGTAATGGAACAGGACAGATGATTGAAGAGAAGTGTGAAGTCTGTGGTGGAAACGGACAGCGGCAGGAAACCAAGAAACTGAAAATTACGATTCCGGCTGGGGTGGATAATGGAACTCGGTTGAGAGTGTCTGGTGAAGGCGATGCTGGACAGCGTGGAGGTCCTTCAGGAGATTTATACGTCTATCTCTTTATCAATGATGATCCTGACTTCCGACGCGACGGAATTAACGTGCTTTCGGACGTGAAGATTAGTTACCTTCAGGCGATTTTGGGATCTCGGATCGAGGTCAAAACTGTTGATGGTGAAGAAGAGTTGATGATTCCAGTAGGGACGCAACCGGGAACCGTTCTAACGCTTGAGAATAAAGGCGTTCCGAAGCTTGGAAATCCGGTGAGCCGTGGTGATCATTTGATTACAGTGTCGGTTGATATTCCGTCGCGGATTAGCCAAGAAGAGCGGGAATTGTTGGAGAAACTCGCGAAAATTCGAGGCGATCGAGTCGGAAAAAGTGGCGTAGAAGGATTTATTGGGAAGATTTTTGGCGGATGAGTCAGATAGATACTTCAGATGTGCAGATGGATTTGCGCGGGACACCTTGCCCGATCAATTTCGTTCGCACCAAATTGCGGCTAGAACAGATGGCTCCTGGATCATTGCTGGAAGTTTGGCTTGATCCGGGAGAACCGATCGAACAAGTTCCCGATAGCCTCACGATGGAAGGTTATAAGATCGAAAGTATCGAAGATCGATCGAGCTTCTTTGCTGTGAAAATTCGCCGTTAACCTTCCTATGAGTTCTGACGACAAGATTTTGGAAGAAGACCAGCCACGGCAAATTACGGGCACTGTTTTGGC
>JADEXW010000755.1 GCA_015206935.1 Pseudanabaenaceae cyanobacterium LEGE 13415
TTCTCACACTGGGATTGTTGACTGCGATTTTATTGGCAACGCTGTATCTCACTCGTGATCTGGCGCGACCGATCGAGCAATTGAGCGAATATGCTCTCAAAATTCGCAAACGGTTTGATGGAGAACGCGCCCCGAAGAATTTCAAAGTACGAGAACTGAACTATCTCGCTGAAGCGCTCGATAACATGGTCGAACGTTTAGAAGAACGTGCCAGTGAACTCGAAGCCGCCTGGAAAGAAGCTCAATCCGCGAATCAGGTGAAAAGCGAATTTCTTGCTACAACTTCTCACGAACTGCGAACTCCTTTGAATGGCATCATTGGCTGTATTCAGCTTGTGCGAGATGGTTTTTGTGACAGCCGCGAAGAAGAACTGGATTTTCTCGAACAAGCCGATCGATCCGCACGTCACTTGCTGCAAATCATTAATGATCTGCTCGATCTCGCAAAAATCGAGGCAGGGAAAGCGGATTTGAATTTGCAGTCGATCGATGTTCAGGATCTCTGCCAAGAATGTCTCAAAATGGTGCAGCCTACCGCTGATTTGAAGCGTCTGAAGCTGATGTTTCACTACAATGCAGAATGTGATCGAGTTTGCTTGGATGGCTTGCGGGTGAGCCAAATGGTAATCAATCTCCTTTCCAATGCCGTAAAGTTCACCCCTGAAGGAGGAACGGTTTCGCTCGTGGCACGAATTGGATATGGGTATCAATTGGCTCAAGATGTGAGACCCGATCGCAGTCCGATTAATCAAGAGACTTCTTATCTTTGTCTAGAGGTTGAAGATTCGGGCATTGGTATTCCGAAGGATCGCTGGCATTTGTTGTTTAGACCGTTTCAGCAGATTGATTCTTCAATGACGCGGAAACATGAAGGGACAGGGCTAGGGCTTGCTTTGACGAAACATTTGGCAGAAATGCACGGGGGAACGCTTTCGTTTTGGTCGGTTCCGGATAAGGGCAGCACGTTCCGGATTTGGCTTCCGTGGTTGGAGAAGGCAGAAATGCCGAAGACTAAGACGGATGGAATCCCATTGGAGCAACCGTTGAGGAAAATCGAAGAATTAGGAACACGAAGCTGATCCTTGGAGATCGTTCTGTAGAGAGTCGCGTCTTTTGTCTCACCCTAATAGCGTGTGAAATAGATAGTCGTACCTATCTCAGTTAGGACACTTCTTAGAAAGCCCCCCAGCCCCCAAGTTTGGGGGAGCAGGAGTCTTGAGCCAACAGCATTGGGGGTTTGGGGGCAACTCCGAGGATGTCCGAATCTAAACTTCTACTGCTATAGATAGTCGATCGAGGAAATAAAGATGCAGCCTCATACAGAACTTCCAACGACAGATAATGATTCTCTGATTCATAAATTAGGACAGATTGGACGAATTTTACGGCTGATTGGATGGCTCGGAATCGTGACCCAGATTGGTCTCGGAGTTGCCGCTGGAGTCTTGTTACTCTTTTCGATCGCAGGGCGGAATTTCAATATCGCGATCGGATCTCAAGAACCGAATGTGGCAAGCACAACTCCCGGACTCGGAATTGCTGTATTTTGGGCAGTTGCAGCAATTGCGGTGCTACTCTACACAGCTTTTCTAGCATTTCGCCAATTACTATTTGCACGTCGGCTACGTCATGCAAACCACGATCGACATCCGAAAAAGAGCGACATTAAACAAGTATTGAGACTCGGAATTATTGCTGGATTTATTGGAATGGCATTGGCTATTTTAGGCGGCGGATCAGCGTTAGGTGTATTGTTATCAAAATCAATTTCTCAACCGCAAGGCGTGGCAATCTATGACCCTACGAGAATCATCCGTCCGCTAGATGTGTTCGTCGCAATGGCGAACATGATTGCGATCACGGCGCATTTTCTCGGAACGATCGCGTCGGTAGCAACGGTGAATTGGCTCTCTCGTCAGTAAATGCGCTGGAGTTGAAGCTCATTGCTCTGGGTACTCTGAACCCGTCAGGCTTTCTCTGACCGTTCGGGAATTTTACCGGGCTGGCTTTTTTATCTAGCGGCTTCAGTATGCAGAGCATCTCTCCTATCGTTCCTTTCGTCGATCTGGCTCCTCTCCACCAACCGATTCAAGCTCAAATCGAGCAGGCAATCCACGGAGTGCTTCAGCGTGGCGATTATGTCATGGGGCAGTCGGTGAATGAGTTCGAGCAGGCGTTTTCTAAAGCTTGTGGAGTGGCGCATGGGGTTGGAGTAGCGTGTGGAACAGATGCGATCGCGCTCGGTTTACAAGCCTGTGGAATTGGTCAAGGCGATGAAGTGATTTTGCCTGCAAATACATTTGTCGCAACATTGATCGGAGTTCTGCGCTGTGGAGCAACTCCGGTTTTAGTCGATTGCGATGCGAAGACGGCTTTGATTGATTTAGTCGCAGCAGAAAGAGCGATTACTCCTCGAACGAGAGCGATCGTACCTGTTCATCTTTATGGGCAGATGGTTTCGCCTTGTTTGCTCAGAGATTTAGCCAATACTTACGGACTGATTA
>JADEXW010000756.1 GCA_015206935.1 Pseudanabaenaceae cyanobacterium LEGE 13415
ATGTTGTTCCGATTGCATTGGTGCTTCTGGCGACAACAGCATCAAACAGTGGCACAGTTCCATCACTACAAACGCCGTCGAGCTAAGTATTCCCAAGATTCGTCACAATAGATCTACAACTGTAGTATTAGAACAGAACTGAGCTTTCTTCTCTAGTGTGAGCAAGTATGTTAACAAGACTAAACAAGGAGTAGGTGTTCATCCTCCCAATGGAGCAGTTCATTGATATATTTTCTTCATACTCAATGAATCGGAAGTTCAGTAAATAAAGCATGAAAAAACCTATTAAGCTTTTCACATTTTGTCCCATAGCTCATTGAGCGTCACGATTCGATATTTGCGTTACTTCAGTTAATCGAGAATTAACAGAAAGGCTTCTGCGGTTTGCTTAGAGCATTCAGCAGTTCTCTTATGTAGCTCCATGCTTGTATGCAGTATCCTGCTCCGGGTGCGCCTGAGTTAGCCCGATCGCATTGTTCCAATTACTTGTAGATGCAGGAATGCAGTGGTGGAACCCTACTCAACGACTACTGCACTGGATGAGGTTTACGAGTTCCGACTGCTGAACCTGCAAGCGAGGCTGCCAAACCTAACAGCGAACGATCGCTACCACAATCCTCGAACGGCACTGGAAGTAAAGCGTAAAACGCCCGAATTCTGCTCGGTTTCGTAGAAGATAGAGAGTTCTCCTCGACTATTAATTTCGTACCGTTGAGCGCCCTGCAACGCCATCAAATATCGCATTTCTTGATCCATCTTGCCTGACTCACAAGCCTTCCTCGTTGAGCCGAGGGTTCCAATGATCAACTGCTCCCCTTTAGCTTCGTAGCCACCAGTAAAACGATTGCACCCGCCTGAACCAGAGATGCGATCGCCTGCAAAGTCTACGGTTAGTTCACCAGAAGGAACCATCGGCGTTGGCAAAGCAGTTTCAGCCATGCTTGTCAGTCGCCAACTGCCTGAGAGCGAAGGTGACTGAGCCATTGCGGGTGAAGATATTACTCCAACAGAACTCACGATCATCGGAATAATACAACTTGTTAAACATTGGGTGAGTAAATTACGGTTCATCTTTCTTACCTAAGTTAAATCTGCTTCAGTCGCGAGAGCCGTACGCCACTATTATCGAGGCGATGATAGAGAAGTAACTTTGCTTATTGCCTCGCAGATCAAGACAAAGCAAAATCCAGCATTCTGCTTAAGCAAGCATCTTGATTAAATTAGACAGGCAGAAGCGCCTATTCATCCTTCTAACGACTGAAGTTGATGAAACCTGTGATAAAAAGCTATCCCCAAGCGCGATCGTCGCCACGATGTCATAACACATCGCAAATCGTAATCCTGCTGTTTGGTTTGATCGAATCCGCTGCCACCCTTCACTTAGATCAGGAGCCGTACTCACGTTTGGGCGGGCATCGACATTAGCAACATTAACGACATATATACTGCCATTCAAGGCAACCACTCTGTAACGGAGCCATCCAGTTACAAAGCCAACAACCAGCGGAACACCAATACTGAGGGGTACTGATTCACAGTTGCCAATTATCGCAATGAGCGGCTTAGTTCCTAGCATAGAAAAAGAATCTATCAGGCATAGCGTTCGATCGCTTTTGGCAAAGCCCTTCACAACCCAAACATTACTACAAACTCTTCGGCAGACTTTAGTACAAGAGACTTAGAAGAGTTACCGTATTTTGTTACACTCCATCCCATAGCTTGCTCAAAGTTACAATTCGATACTTGCGTTGTTTTAGTTCATCTAGAATCAACGTCAGGGCATCTGCGGTGTGTTTAGAGCGTTCAGCAGTACCCCCATGTAGCACTAAGATTGAACCAGGAAAGATATGTTGAGCGACATACCAAGCTGTGAATTGACTATCCTCGGTTGGTTTAAAGGTATCAACTGGCAGCATTGATGCTAACGCAAATCGGGGAACATATCCGGGCATTTGTTGCAGACAATGCAGCATGGTTTTGTTATAGAGTCCTCGTCCGGGTCGATACCATCGCAGGGGTTGATGTAGCATGGCTGAAATATATCGATGGGCAGCATTCAATTGCTCGGCAAAAATCTCCGGGCGCAATAACGCCGTTGTTTGGTCTGCAATGCCATGATTGCCAATTTCATGCCCTTGCTCAACAATGCGATCGAGAATCGTCGTTCCATCAAACAGATGATCCGTGATGATAAAGAATGTTGCCTGAACGCGATCGCGTTCAGATTCAATCGTTTGATTGTGAGCCGCGATCGCATCGAGAATCAGTTGCGTCGATTCATCCGTTGCCTCGTTTGGAGTCGGCACATCATCAATGGTCAGGGCGACGACTTTCTCTGAGGTTTCTTTGTAAAACACTGCTTCTGGAAACAATCGGGCAAGATGGGCAACGAGTTGTCGCTGAGGAGTTTGCATAAATCACTCGTGGTAAAAGAATAGTTTACAGTCGCCTCATCGTGAACTCTATCCAAAGAAAGAGGATATCGTTCAATTCATCTAGGA
>JADEXW010000757.1 GCA_015206935.1 Pseudanabaenaceae cyanobacterium LEGE 13415
GATTTAGGGGGCTTTAGCCGACCCAAACGAAGCCCAAGAGACTATCTACATATCATTAGAATTTCCAAGACGATCGAGTGCAATAAACAGCACTTCTCTAAGCGTCCGGAAACGTCTGCCTAAACTCATCGATCAAAATATCCATTTCTTCAAGCGCCTGATTCACATCAATCCGCAACGAACCTAAATTCGGCTGTTCCATCAATTTCAACAGCGATTCCCGCTTGCTCTCGATCAGCTTAATCCGTTCTTTAATCGTTTCGGCATCCATACTGAAATTCCCCTAAGTACGATCGTGCTTAATCATGATCAAATGTTAAGCTTCCCTCAATTCTAGTCGGATTTGCTGGAATCTCAATAACCCCTGATAAATCTAGCTTTGCGTATTTCTACCTTTTGGTAGATTAAGTTTGTTAGAAAACTTACACGAAAACTTCATAATCTTCGATAGTAATAATCCGGTTCGAGGGTAAAGTAATGTGTACTGTTGCGATAGTGTCACTCCCGAAGGATTGTATGGGTAGAAAAAAACAGCCCCCGATTTGGATTGTCGTGTTGGTGTGTAGTGCTGCTGGTGTTGTAATGGGTGGATCTGCAAGCTGGGCAGAAAGCAATCAGTGTTTGCAGGAAAAAGTGGTCACGAATCAGTGCTTGACTCAAGACCCCGTGAGAAGGACAGGCGAAGGAATGTTGGCGGGAATGTTGGCGGGTGCAGGTGGCGCAGTGGGCGCGACTTGGAGCCAATGGAAACGAAAATCTTAACTGAGTTGCACCACAGGCTGATCTTCGACCAGAGTTCGATCGGTTAGAAGATCTTCAACGGTGATTTTGAGAAAGCGATCGCTATCGACAATAAACCGCACTTTGATGCGATCGCTTCCTGGGATTCCGGGTGGATCAAGTTCAGCAATACTACGCGAGCCGTCTCGATCGTTTAATGCCTGGACTGGAGTTTGTGAAGTTGAAAGATTTCGGGTGACTAATCGATCGCCGTCAAAATACACTTCGGTTTGAGTGGTTTCGGTTCCCAGTTCACCAATGATTAATTCAATACTGGGTTGATTGTCCACGGATGCACCCAGTACGAGTTCTACAGGTTTTTCCATCGGATATGGTTGTCCCGCTTTCACGAGTGGATGCCAATTGTGGCGATTCTGTCGTCGATCCCAGTAGCGAATGCCGTAACCGTGATAGAGAAAGTCTTTTAATTGAACACCTTGACTGAGTTGTAAAGCGCCTTGTGCGATCGCTTCAAATGGTTTCTCACATCGAATCAGACTCGCATCAAAATACTGTTTCACCCAATTCTGAACGGCTGGAATTTGAACGGTTCCACCGACTAAAAGAACTGCATCGATATCAGTTACGGCAAGTCCTTGGCGGCGAGCTTGTTGCAGAACTTGTTCCATTGATTCATCGAGTTTAGTAAAGAAACCTCGATCGCTTAAAATCTGTTCAAACTGCGATCGTGTTAACGATAAGTCGTAGCTCTCGAACGTTTCATCGTTAAAGAAAACCTCCTGTGCTTGATTCGATAAAGAAAGCTGGATCTTTAAGCGTTCCGAAAGTCTTGTAATTAGCGGTGTCGCTGCAAGTTCTTGAGTATTTACAAAATGATCCACAATCCAATTATCGAGATCAGATCCGCCTAAATTTTGTCCTGCTTTTGCAATCACTCTAGCAATCTTCGCTTTTTGTCCTGATTGATCTTTGAATGATTTCTGTCCCCATTTCAGAATGAATCCCATTGGTCTCGATTGAGCGGTTTCATTCACGTTGATTTGAACGATCGATAAATCGAGAGTTCCGCCACCGAAATCGATTACTAATAGCGTTTGTCGATCTCTTAATCCATATCCCAATGCCGCCGCAGTCGGTTCATCGATCATCCGAACCTGATTGATATCGAGCGATTCGCAAACCTGACCCAACCAGAGGCGATACGCTTCAAAACTATCTACTGGAACTGTGAACGTCAGCGACTCTGCAATTTCAGGATCAGTCGTTTTTAGTTGGTTAATAATCTGAGTGAGAAACCATTCGCCAACCTGCTCAAATCGAACCGTCTGATCATCCAACTCAGGTAAAAATCCTTGTATATCTGTGCCGATTCCCCGTTTGAAATTGCGGAAAAAACGAGAATCGCTGCTAATGTCTAAACCTCGATCTCGGACTTGTTGACCGATCGTAATTTGTCCTTGAGCCGCATTTTCGACATACACCAAACTGGGAATCAGCGGCGGATTCTGTGCCAAGCGTTGAGAAGTTCCAGGAATCGAAAGGGTTTCGGGCTGTTGAGTCGCTGCATTCCAGCGAGTGATCACCGTGTTACTGGTTCCGAAGTCGATCGCGTAAGGCATTCTGAGCGCAAGTAGATGAACGTGAATCAGGTATACCAATTCACCAAACCATAATTGATGCGTCTAAGGCAAGATTATTTGATTCGTTCTGCCAACCAAAAGCCGATCGCGATTCCTGCAAAACTCGCAATTAAGT
>JADEXW010000006.1 GCA_015206935.1 Pseudanabaenaceae cyanobacterium LEGE 13415
CCGGAGTATACTAGAAGAGAGCCTGTCAACCTGATCCCAGAGAATTGCCCGTGGAGATTTCCTGTAAGAGTGAGTACGCATTATTAGCGCTGATTGAACTCGCGGTTGCCTATGACCAAGGAGAACCGCTGCAAATCCGTCAGATTTCGGCTCAACAAAACATTCCCGATCGCTATTTAGAACAACTCTTAGCAACCTTGCGTCGAGGTGGCATTGTGCGATCGCAGCGTGGAGCCAAAGGCGGCTATCTGCTCGCGCGAGAGCCGTGGAAAATCACCCTGTTTGATGTGTTGGCGTGTTTAGAAGGATTTGACAATCAGCCGATCGATCAAGACACTGCTTTGAAATCCGGTAGAACGATCGAAGGCTCGATCGTCTGTGAGATTTGGCAAGAAGCAAACGAGGCTGCCAACTCCGTGTTTCAAAAATACACGCTAAAAGATTTACGGGAGCGGCGTGATTCTCGTCGACAGCTTGACTTCATGTATTACATTTGATCCACACCCCCATTATTTGTTTTATGCGAATTGCCCAAAATGTCACCGCTTTGATCGGACATACGCCCCTGGTTCAACTGAATCGCATCCCGCAAGCGGAAGGATGTGTTGCTCGAATTGTAGCGAAACTTGAAGGGATGAATCCGTCTGCTTCCGTGAAAGACCGCATCGGAATCAGTATGATTTTAGCGGCAGAACGTGAAGGCTTAATCTCGCCCGGAAAAACGGTGTTAGTAGAGCCGACTTCTGGAAATACGGGGATTGCGTTGGCGATGGCGGCGGCGGCAAAAGGATATCGCTTGATTTTGACGATGCCGGAAACGATGAGTTCGGAACGTCGATCGATGCTGAGAGCTTATGGAGCCGAATTGGAACTCACGCCAGGCATTGAGGGCATGGCAGGCTGTATTCAGCGGGCGCAGCATATTGTCGATACGACTCCGAATGCTTACATGCTGCAACAGTTTCGCAATCCTGCAAATCCTCAGATTCACCGGGAGACCACCGCAGCGGAAATCTGGGAAGATACCGAAGGCGAAGTGGATTTTATCGTGGCGGGGATCGGAACGGGTGGAACGATCACTGGCGTTGCGGAAGTGATCAAGCAGCGTAAACCGAGTTTTAAAGCGATCGCAGTTGAGCCATCAAATAGCCCAGTTTTATCGGGTGGACGACCGGGACCGCATAAAATTCAGGGGATTGGGGCGGGATTTGTGCCGCCTGTGCTGAATGTTGATCTGATTGATGAAGTGATCACCGTTTCCGATGAAGAAGCGATCGCCTATAGTCGGCGGATGGCACGCGAAGAAGGATTGCTTTCTGGAATTTCGAGCGGTGCAGCGTTAAAGGCAGCGATCGAGATTGGCAAGCGACCAGAGAATGTGGGCAAACTGATTGTGATGATTCAGCCAAGTTTCGGTGAACGCTATCTGAGTACGGCACTGTTTCAAGATCCTGAATTAACGATGCCTGCTGCAATGCTCAACGGCTAAGAATTCGGGAGCTAGGGAAACCCGCATAAAGGTAGAAATTGGTTGACAAAAAACCGATCCTCTAGTGCCTAGCTCCTAACCCAATTTGCCTTTTAGAATGGCGGAATGGTTACTCAATCACTCAATCACTACCAAGTTCTCGACCTTGATCCGACCGCAACTCAGGCAGAGATCAAGCAAGCTTATCGACGGTTGGCGAAGCAGTTTCATCCCGATCGCAATCTTGCAACATCCAGTCACGAAAAGATTTCTCAAATTAATGCAGCATATGAAGTTTTAGGCGATCCGCAACGTCGTCGATCGTATGACCAGCAGTTGAAATATTCGAGTGGATATTCCGAAGCAGAAGCACGATCGCGAAAAGAACGGACTGAAGCTGCACAAGCGAACTATCGCAAGCAGCGAGAAGCCGAACAAAACGCGGATCAGCAATTGAAGCTCTGGTTGAAACTGTTTACATCCGTCAATCGCATTCTGAATCAGATCATTCGTCCGCTGAAATCACAGATCAACGAACTCGCGGCTGATCCGTTTGATGACGAATTGATGGAGAACTTTCAAGCCTATTTAGAAGAATGCCAAGAATTGCTGGCGAAAGCACAACAGGCTTATCGATCGGTTCCAAATCCTCCGAATGCAGCCGGAGCCGCTGCAAATCTCTATTACTGTCTGAATCAGTTAAGTGACGGCATTGATGAACTGAATTACTTCACCAATAACTATGATGATCATCACTTACGAAACGGGCGTGAACTATTCAGAATCGCAGATGGATTGCGAAAAGAAGCTCAAGCTGCCGTAAGAGAGATTCCGCGTTAGACTACAACTCACGATCCTTCTCTTGCGAGGTTCTCATGCTTGCAACCTTAAATCTCATTCTTGAAACTCTGGAAGATCAAAGCATCCTGGCTAGGGCAGCAGAATTTCCGGACTGTAGTGCAATTGCTGATACAAAAGAAGCTGCGATCGCAGCAATTCAACAGCAATTAGTCGATCGACTAAAAACAATTGAGTTTGTTTCTGTTCCGTTACCGATTTTGTCTGAGTCTTCTCACGATTTAAGTGATTCATTTGGAGTGTTCAAAGACGATTCCTATTTTGACGAAGTTTTGAAACGACTGCGTGACGATCGTGAACTAGATGCTGATAATCCTGCTTACACCTAAGTATGACTCTTCGCATTCTCGATACGGATCACATTTCTTTGATTTTGCGTGGTCATGCTCAGGTGATTCGTCAGCTTCAATCCTTTAATTCTCAGGAGTGGGCAGTCACAATCATTTCGATTCAGGAAATTTTTAACGGTTGGATCGTGAGTTTAAATGATCCAAAATACCAAGACCGTCAAGTTGAACTTTATACTCGCCTCTGGCACTCCAATCAATTTTTCCAAAAAGCTCAAGTCTTAAACTTTGATACATCTGCACAAGATCGCTACGATCAGACTCGATTACTCTATCCTGATCTGAAAAAGCCTCGGCTCGAAAAAGATGTAAAGATTGCTGCAATCGCGCAAGCAAATCAAGCGATTGTTGTTACTCGAAATCAACGCGATTTTACGTTAGTACCAGGGCTGCAATTAGAAGACTGGTCGCTTCCAACATCACCATAGCTCCTAGCTTTGATCAATCTTGCTTTCGATCGCGGTTTGAATGACTTCTGGAACATTGCTAAGAAAGTCGTATCCCGTTTGCTGTTCTAGGGCATCGACACTCACGCGATAGTCTCTCCAGGTTTTATCTTTGATGCCTTGGATATTGGGAACATCGATCGCAATCACGCGCGTTTTTTCAGTCACGTCAGAAGCTTTTGAATTCGGCTTATCCATCACGACAATCACTTTCCACGTAGATGCTGGAATCGAGATTTTTTGAGTCCCGATCGTGCCTTTCTCACCTGCTCCCCCCGCAATGATGTAGAGTTCTTTGCCTGTGTTCACTAGTCGCCGGGATTCGCTCTCTAAGCCTTCCCATACATCGCGATTGTTGTCGGGAGTTTGGGGCACGATATTGGTCATTAAAAAGGTAGCAGAATTGGTTTGAGCATCTCTGGTGCGATCGGCAGAAGGAGTCATATGACCGCGATCGTATCCGCTGCCGTTATAGTCGCTAGATTTGACTTGATACCATCCTTTCGGCAAGGTTGTATCTTGGCGGAAATCATTCGCGCGGGGAACGGTTCCAAGCCAAGTTTTGTTTAACTGCCAGCTTGACCAGTTGGGAATGTGTTTGCTGTTGTTGTAGGAAATCGCATAGGGGCGCGAATTATCAGCAATTAGAAAATCGTCTGCGTTGGCAACATTTGAGGTCGCTTCGCTGGGAATGCCCATCGTTAAGTGAACATTCGTCACAGGTGAGGGGAGTAGCGGTTGAGTGCCGATCGGGGTTTGGGGACGGTTCAGGAAGAGAATAATGCCCACGACGACAGCAATGAGAAGAGCTGCGATCGCGAAAAGTTGCCAACGGGATTTCAGCATATCGTCTATTTATCTTTCTAGGGCTATTATGCAGCGGATTTCAGGTTTCGTTGCACGTTAGGATAGATTCCTTAATGTGATAGCAAACCCATGTTACCGACTGACTTATTAATTCATCGTTTGAATGGTGAAGAGATTGTTCCTAAACGATTGTTGCTAGATGAAAAAACATTAGCGATCGCGGAAGAGATCATTCTCATCTTTCAAGAAGCGCAACACGGAACCAGAGGTGAACTGAATCGACAGCTTCAAGCCCTTGAAGGAGAAGAGACAGACTATCGAATCAAGCGAGGATTAGCACATTTATTGAATAGTGCGTTTAGTACGTTTGAAACTGTGAGTCCGCTTGATCCACCGATGCTAAGAGAGCGAGTGTTTGCGCTGTCTGCTCAAAAGATTCCAAGCGCGATCGAAACTGAGACGACGTTCGAGACTGTTGCAAATCAACTGAGCCAAGAGTTAAGCAATGAAGTCTTCCCGGAGCAAGTCAAAGCAGGCTTATAAGCAGATTTGCCAGAAAATCAGATTCTCATCGGCTTTGAAGCACCTACGCCAGAAGCATTAATTCATCGCTACAACTTGTCTCAAGTGCAAGGCGTGTTTTATCGAGCGAGTCATATGGTCATTAATGCTCACCGCAATGATCCGGGACAGTATAAGTTGTTGTTCCGGTATATGAAACTGTTTCAGTTGATGACTTATATCGAAGGAGATGCGGATCATGGATTTACCTTAACCATTGATGGCCCAACCAGTTTATTTAAGCCTTCGACGCGATATGGACTCGCGATCGCAAAGTTACTTCCTGCTTTATTGCATGTGACTCGTTGGAGTTTAGCAGCAGAACTACAAATCAATGATAGTTATTCGGGTAAAACCAGACAGGGACGATTTGCCATTGATTCAGAGTGTGGCTTAGTCAGTCATTATCCTCCTGGAAAGACTTACGATAGTTTGCTGGAGGAAGGATTTGTCGATCGGTGGAATAAAGCAAAAACCGAATGGCGATTAGAACGAGAAGTGGATCTGATTCCTATTCCGGGAAGTGTGATGATTCCTGACTTTCGGGTTGTTCATCCTGATGGTAGAACTTTCTTAGTTGAGATTGTTGGATATTGGCGACCGGAATATTTACGGAAGAAGTTTTCTCAAGTGCGACAGTCGGGACGAGATGATTTGATTTTGGCAGTGTCGGAGCGATTGAACTTAGAGAAAGCAGGTGTTAAGGTCTCGGATACACCTGCGCGGATTGTTTGGTTTAAGGATCAATTGTTACCGAAAGCAATTTTAGAGGTATTGGAACGTTGAAGAAGATGTTCCTTTCAGCAGACTTAGCAGAGTTGCTTAGTTTCTAGAATGAGGTCTAATTACTCAGGAGACTTTGCATCATGGCTGTGAAAGGTGTGCTGCTCGATATCGATGGAACGTTGGTAGATAGTAATGATGCTCATGCTCATGCTTATGTTCAAGCATTTGCAGAACATGGGTATGAGGTGGAATTTGATCAAGTTCGACACTTGATCGGGATGGGTGGCGATCAGTTGATTCCTCGGATTGTGCCGTCGCTGTCTGGCGAAGAAGGAGAAGGAAAAGAAATTGCCGATCGACGAAAAGAACTCATCATCGAGAAATTTGGCTCAGATCTAGAACCCACTCAAGGTTCACGCGAATTAATTGAGAAGCTAAAACAATCTGGCTACGAGCTAGTTATTTCTAGTTCGGCAACCAGTGAAGAACTTTCTGTGTTGCTCAAAGCGGCTCACGTCGATGACTTATTAGATATGGATTTAGCCACAACTTCTAGTGATGCGGAGAAGTCTAAGCCTGAACCAGATTTGATCGAGGCAACCTTGGAGAAAGGACAATTGGAGCCTAATGAAGCAATTATGTTAGGTGATACACCTTATGATATTCAGGCGGCAAATGCTGCGGGAGTGAGTGTAATTGCCTTTCGCAGTGGCGGATTTTCGGATGAAGAATTAGCAAATGCGATCGGGATTTATGATAGTCCAGCAGATTTGTTAGCGCATTTTGATCAATCTCCACTTGCGTCACGAAACTAGGACAAAGGCGGGCATCTTGCCCGCTCCACCCGAATCTAGCTTGGATAAATCATCTGTTCCGGTCGGACAATTTGATCGAATTCTTCCCCGCTTAGAAATCCTAAATCGATGCAAGCCTGCCGCAAGGTTGAATTTTCCTGGTAGGCTTTGTAAGCGACTTTTGCTGCTCGATCGTATCCAATTTTAGGATTCAATGCAGTCACAAGCATCAATGAATTTTCTAGGAATTGAGTAATACGATCGCGGTTCGGCTGAATTCCCACCACCATATGCTCCGTAAACGAATTGCAAGCATCTGACAGAATGCGAATTGAATGAATCAGATTGTGAATTAACACAGGCTTAAATACATTCAATTCAAAGTTGCCCTGACTTGCTGCAATGGTGATCGCACTATCATTTCCCATCACTTGCACACATACCATTGTCATCGCTTCACACTGAGTCGGATTGACTTTTCCCGGCATGATTGACGATCCAGGTTCATTTGCAGGTAAGACTAATTCACCGAGTCCACATCGAGGGCCTGAACCCATCCAGCGCAGATCATTGGCGATTTTCATCAAGGCACACGCTAATGTTTTAATTGCACCACTGGTAAACGCGATCGCATCATGAGCCGCTAATGCTGCAAACTTATTCGGCGCACTGATAAAAGGCAATTCAGTTAACGTTGCAATTTCAACCGCTGATCGTTCTGCAAATTCTGGATGGGTGTTAATTCCAGTGCCAACCGCAGTTCCGCCAATGGCTAATTCATACAATCCGGGCAAAGTTGCTTCGATTCGTGCGATCGCTTGATCCAACTGTGCGACATACCCCGAAAATTCCTGTCCCAATGTGAGCGGCACTGCATCCATCAAATGAGTTCGACCAATTTTGATAATCGTTTCAAACTCATCTGATTTTGCTTGCAGTGCATCTCTTAGCCTTCTTACCATTGGTAACAATTGCTGATGGATCGATTCTGCGGCTGCAATGTGCATCGCAGTGGGAAAGGTATCATTTGAGGACTGCGACAGATTCACATGATCATTCGGATGAATTGGATCTTTGCTTCCTAAAACACCTCCCGCAATGTCGATCGCACGATTCGAGATCACTTCATTCGCATTCATATTCGTCTGTGTTCCGCTACCCGTCTGCCATACAGATAATGGAAAATGATCATTTAGCTTCCCTTCGATGACCTCATCTGCGGCTTGAATGATCAAATTAGCTTTCTCAGCAGGTAGCTTTCCTAACTGTTGATTGACGATCGCGGCTGCTTTTTTCAGAATGCCAAACGCTCGAATTAGCTCAGTGGGCATCTTGTCTTGTCCGATCGCGAAATAGAGTAACGATCTCTGAGTTTGTGCGCCCCAGTAGCGATCAGACTGAACTGCGATCGTGCCCATGCTGTCTGTTTCTGTTCTCGTAGTCATGTGAAGGTTTCCTTGTGCGATGGAACATTTTCTAGACTACATCTGTGGGAGATCAAGCGCTAAAGTTGGCTGTTAGTGCGCGGCGGCGCACTTTGTTTGTGTAGCCGCGAATTCTATTCGCCACGGCACGATTCGCCACGGCACATTGATCGAATTCGTATCACTTTGACTGTTAACCTCAAATCCCTGAATTAAAGAATCGATTCGCAGGACGTGATAAGCCCAAATGTTCCCGTAGCGTTTTGCCCTCATACTCTCTGCGGAAAATGCCCCGTTGTTGAAGTTCTGGAATCACTCGATCGACAAAATCATTCAAACCTTCAGGCAAGAACGGGAACATAATATTAAACCCATCCGAGCCATTCTCAAATAGCCATTGTTCCATCTCATCCGCGATCGTTTGAGGCGTTCCGACAAAGATCAATCCGCCATAGCTCGCCGCCCGTTGAGCTAGCTGGCGAATCGTCAAGTTTTCGCGTCGAGCCAGTGTAATAATGCGATCGCGTCCCGTATGACTTCCATTCGTTTCGGGAATCTCAGGTAAAAGCCCATCTGGATCAAAGCCAGAAACATCATAGCTAAGTGCAAGATTCAGGCTATTAATCGCGCTGTCGTAGTGAATCAAACTATCGAGATGTGACTGTTTTGCTTTTGCTTTCTCGATCGTGTCACCCACAATCACCAGCGCACCCGGTAGGATTTTGATGCTGTCCGGTTGCCGACCTATCGATCGTGCCCGTCCCTTAATGTCCGCAAAAAGCGCTTTTCCTGCTTCGAGCGTATTGACTCCTGCAAACACCACTTCAGCCGTTTCTGCCGCAAGTTGTCTCCCCGCTTCGGAAGCTCCAGCTTGCACAATGACCGGATAGCCTTGAATTGGTCTTGCAATATTCAGCGGACCTCGCACTGAAAAATATTTCTCTTTGTGGTTCAGAACGTGCATTTTTGCGGGATCGAAATACACGCCAGATTGCACATCGTGAATAAACGCATCATCCGCGAAAGAGTCCCAAAGCCCAATCACGACTTCATAGAACTCGCGGGCACGCTGATATCGATCGTCGTGTGCCATTTCCTCTTCTAGTCCAAAGTTCAGAGCAGCATCGGGATTGTAGGTCGTGACAATGTTCCAGCCTGCTCGTCCTGCGCTGATGTGGTCAAGGGAAGCAAACCGACGCGCTAAATGATACGGTTGCTCATAAGTTGTGGAAGCAGAGCCAATCAATCCAATGTGTTCAGTGCAAGCGGCTAGGGCAGAGAGCAGTGTAAATGGCTCGAATGAGGTGACAGTATGACTACGCTTGAGCGCATCGATCGACATATTGAGAACTGCTAAATGATCCGCCATGAAGAACGCATCGAACTTTCCCTGCTCTAGTTTTTGGATGAACTGCTTGAGCGCGGGAAAGTTAAAGTTTGCATCTGCGATCGAGCCTGGATAGCGCCAAGCTGCGGTATGAATGCTAACGGGACGCATAAAGGCAGCTAGCTTCAATTGCTTTGGATGACTCATCTGCTTGTATGCCACAAGATAGACAACTTCTCTCAATGATGCGGTGAATAGAGCCAAGTCTTGAATCTAGCTTCAGGTAGGGATTCTGTAGAATGTTGACAGCAGCGCAGGGGTATCTTAGATGAAAAAGTTGATACTTTCTGCTACAGAAAATTATCTATAATTGTTGAAAAAGCCCGGAAATCATGACGCAATCCAACGACCCGAACGAGCAAAATCGAAACCTCGATCGACAACTGAGAAGCCTGAACCGCAGAGTCGATCGATTAGAGTACTCACAAATTTCGCCTCAAGAGTTCTCAGAGTCTTTCGATCGGGTGTACGAGGGGATCGATGGACTCGAAGATTTGATGAATGCAAGATTCGATCGAGTGAATGAAAGGTTCGATCGACTAGAAGGCGAAGTTCGCCAACTCAAGGGAAAATTTGATGAATTAAATTGTAAGTTTGATATTGTCATGCAATACATTACTGGACAAGGAGGAGCGCAATAGGAGGACTTAGGAATTCAACTAAATCACACACGATCGCTTTAGTTACTAACGACTAATCCATCCTTCACATGAATCACCCGCCGAGTCTGAGCCGCAATATCCGGTTCGTGCGTCACAATCACGATCGTAATTCCTTGCTGATTCAACTCGGTTAGTAAACTCATCACTTCAGTTGAGGTCTGTGTATCTAAAGCTCCTGTGGGTTCATCTGCAAGCACTAACGCAGGACGATTCACTAAAGCACGCGCGATCGCGACTCGTTGCTGCTGCCCTCCAGAGAGTTGATTCGGTCGATTGGATAAACGTTCTGCCAATCCCACACGGGTTAAAGCTTCTGCGGCACGTTGCTTCCTTTGCGATCGCGGAATGCCTGCATAAACCATTGGCAACATCACATTTTCCAAAGCCGTTGATCGGTTTAATAGATTAAATTGCTGAAACACAAAGCCAATCCGCTGATTGCGAATGTAAGCAAGTTCATCATTATCTAAGGTTGTTAGATTGCGACCTTCTAACACATAGTGACCCTCAGAAGGTCGATCGAGACAGCCAATAATGTTCATCAAAGTCGATTTGCCTGATCCAGACATGCCCATGATGGCAACATATTCACCTTCCTCGATCGATAAGTTAATTCCCTTCAGCACTGGAACATCAATATCGCCTAATTGATAGGTCTTCGTAATGTTCTCCATCCAAATCATTGTTGCCATTGTTCAATCACTCCGTAACGCTGCGATCGGATCAAGTCGGGCAGCATTTCGAGCTGGAATCACACCCGCAATTAAGCCTACCACTAACGCTAAGGTGAGTCCTGATGCGATCGACAATCCCGATATGATAAACGGAAAGCTAAAAAGACTAGAAGCGGCAAATGCAAGTCCTAATCCCACTGCAACTCCCACTGCACCACCAAGCATTGAGACTAAGATAGCTTCGGTGAGAAATTGACTCAAAACAGCACTATTTGTTGCACCGATCGCCTTTCTGATGCCAATTTCGCGCGTTCGTTCTACAACAGAAACAAGCATGATGTTTGCAATACCAATTCCACCGACAATTAGAGAAATTCCAGCGATCGCGCTCACCAAAATCGTGAACAATCCTACAACACTACTAAATGTGTTAATGATGTCCACTTGGTTACTGATGCGGAAATCATCTGGCTTGGGGGGATAGATATTGTGGCGAATTCGCAAAAGATTCGTCACTTGAAACTGTGCTGCTTCAAGCTGAATTTGGTCTTTTGCTTTCACCCAAAATCCACTAATTGCCCGACCATTCAGCGAGTTATTTCCAACAATGCGGGAAGACATATTGGTGAGTGGAATGTAAACGCGATCGTCTTGATCAATTCCACCGACTGAGCCTTTCGGTTCTGCAACACCAATGACAATATATCGATTGTTCTGAAGGCGGATATTTGTCCCGATCGCAGGTTCTCCAGGTGAGTACAAATTATTGCGAACGGCACTCCCAAGAACGACGACAGAATTTGCATTCTGCATGTCTTCTTGAGTAAAGAAACGTCCTTCTTGCGGCTTGATTTCTTTCACATCCGAATAGTCCAAATCAATCCCTAAAATTGAAGTCGAAGTATTCTGCTCGTTATAAACCACTTGTCCACCCCGTTGTAGAAAGGCAGTCACTCCCTCTGCTGCTGGAACCTGTTGCCCAACCGCTTGAGCATCTTCGAGCGTGAGTGTACTCGCTGATCCCGAACCTTGGCTAATCCCACCCGATCGAGCAACACCGGATAGAACTAGCATCACATTCGTTCCTAAGGCTTGTATCTGTTGCTCAGTTGCTTTCTGAACGCCTTGTCCCACAGAAGTTACAGTAATCACGGAAGCAATCCCAATAATCACACCAAGCATCGTTAAACTGGTACGAAGTCGATTGCTCCAGAGTGCCTCCACTGCCATTGTAAAAATCTCAAGCAGCGACACGGGATTCGATCGAATCACCTTTCCCATCGATCAACCTCCTCCCCGTCTACCACCACTTGGAGAACCACCCGGCGCACCTGGGAACATCGAAGGCGTTCTAGATTGCGGTCGCTCTCCTTGCGGGAAGCTGATTAAGACTCGATCGCCTTCTTTCAAACCTGACTCTACGATCGTCTTATCATCGACGCTTGCACCTGTGGTAATTTTTTGAAATCGGGGTCTACCTTCACCAGCAATCAATACGCCTGTGCCCTCAACTTGACGCACGATCGCAACCGTTGGAATGACTAAAGCATTGTCGATTTTACCAACCTTGAATTTCACATTGACATTCATTCCAGCCTGTAAGTTGTTTTGTTGATCGTCGATCGAGGTTTTCACTTCAAAGTTAGTGACATTCTGATCAACTGTGGATTGATTGGCAACTTGCACGACAGTCCCAGTAAACGGTTTACCGGGGAAAGCATCTGCCTCGATCGTCACCCGTTGTCCAACTTTGAGGCGCGAAATGCTTGTTTCTGGAACTTTCGCAACTACTTGATTAGTTGAAGCTAATGCCAAAATCGAAGAAGACGTTGCAGATGAAACCGCACTACTAGAAGTCGTCGGGGTCACGAATGAGCCAGGATCAGCAAATTTTCGCGTAATCACACCACTAAAAGGAGCGCGAATAATCGTGTCATTAATCTGTGTTTGAATCGTTTTTAATTGTCCTTGAGCATTCATCACTTGGGCACGAGCCGCTTCAATATCTTCCGATCGACTTCCCGATCGCTCTAAACTCACGGCTTGCTTTAACTGTTCAACCTGGGCACGAGCCGCTTCAATATCTTCTGGGCGGCTTCCGGTCTGCTGAAGATTGGTCGCTTGTTTTGCTTGTTCCACTTGAGCGCGAGCCGTTGCCAGCGTGGTTCGAGAAGTATCCAATTCGCGCTGCGACAATGCACCCGATGAGAACAATCGCTGATTTTGGTTATAGTTCAATTCCGCCTGTTGTAGGGTTGCTTCTGCTGCGGTTAACTGCGATCGCGCTTGGGCAATTTCTTGGGGACGATTGCCTGCAATCAGTTTATCTAAGTTCGCTTGCGCTGCTGCGAGTTGTGCCTCAGCTTGCGCGACTTCTTGAGGACGATTGCCCGATTCTAATTTCTTCAGATTGGCTTCAGTGTTTGCCACTTGCGCTTGCGCTTGAAGCAACTGTCCCTGCAAATTGGAGTCATCCATATAAGCTAGAATTTGACCCGTTTGAACGCGATCGCCTTCTTTCACTAACAGTTGCTTCAACACACCCGAACTTTTCGGACTGACATTCACTGATTGGGCAGGCTGAACGGTTCCATTCGCAGAAATCGTAATTGCCGCATCAATGCGATCGACCGTCACAGTTTGTACTCTTCGCCGGGTTTCCCGTTGCTGAGAAGCCGTGTATTGCTGATAGGCAAAAAAGCCACCTATCCCGAATCCGCTCAGAATCAGAAGCCCTATTATCTGCTTCGGAAGCTTCGGTTTGCTTTTCACCCATTGTTTTACAGATGTCATGTTTCCCCTGTTGATCGATCAATGCAAGTCTTGATGCTTATTTAGTGTAAAGAATGTGCTTTTCGTTAGACTGCATGATCCTGCAATTCGCTCACGCTTTTTTGTTACGAGTTGTTGAGACTAGCGATAAGCTAATCCTTAGCTCTAACGAGAACCCGCTTGGAATGCGATCGCGAGCGCGATCGACTGACTTTAATCGATACAATATGAGCAATTGAATCCTGACACTCGTATGTACCAGAGAAAGCCGCTCAAACCTGCGCGAGACCCACTTCCCACGATGTATGATCTCCCTAGCGAAGATCCGCAGGAGCCAGGTTTGACCGACGAGTTTCATGAGTTTCAGCCCCAACTATTGCGGGAAACCTTTCGTTCACCTGTCTACACAGCCAATGATTTTTTTATTGGCACTGATATCAATTTGTACTACGAATCGCGTTGTCCGTTGTGGTACAAGCGCCCGGATTGGTTTGTTGTGCTAGGCGTGGAGCGATCGACGGCTCAAGAAAATTTACGGTTGAGCTATGTGATTTGGCAGGAAAGTGTTTCTCCGTTTTTGGTCATTGAGTTGCTTTCTCCAGGCACAGAAGCCGAAGATCTGGGACAAACTTTGCGTGATGTGAATCAACCTCCGACAAAGTGGGAAGTGTACGAACAGATTTTGCGGATTCCGTACTATGTTGTGTTCGATCGCTATACGAATGATTTTCGTGCGTTCAAACTCGCAGGAATGCGCTATCAAGAGTTACAAATAACAGACTCAAAACTCTGGTTTGAAGAGATTCAAGCAGGCTTAGGAATTTGGCAGGGACGATACGAGTTCGCGGAGGGTAAATGGTTACGCTGGTATGATGCCGAACGAAATTGGCTTCCGAACGCCAAAGAGCAAGCAGAATTAGAGCGAGAACGGGCAGAACGAGAACGGGAACGCGCCGAACGAGAACGCCATCAAGCACGATTAGAGCGCGATCGCGCCGAACGGGAACGGGAACGTGCGGAGCAAGCAGAACGAGAATTGGAGCAGGAAAGAGCCAAAGCGCAACAGTTAGCGGAACGACTGAGATCGCTGGGTATTAACCCAGAGGAGCTGTAGGAATCCCTGACTCTGCGGGACTGAGCCAAATAATACGATCGCTAATACACAGCATCTTTTCATCGCCTGGAACTTGGATAAAAAAGCTTTCTTGTCCAAATTCAATCTTTTGAATGGGTAGCCAAGTAGAACCGGAGCGAATCAATAACGTTGCATTCGAGTGTCGGCTGTAGTGACTGCGCCAAGCTTTCCAGAGTTGTCGAACTTCGGTATAGTTCGCCTCGTAACCGGGCGGGATCGGGCAATGTTCGTATTGAACTAAACCGCGATCGTTGATTCCGGTTGGAATGTATTGGCGCGAAACTAAAACTCGATCGACCAGTGCTTGATAGGTCGAAGATTGTCGTACTAAAACGGCTCGAATTTGTCCGACCAGTTTCGCAGTTGCAATCAGTTCACCTTTTTTGGCTAACAATTGAGCTGTGTTAAAGGCTGGCTCAATTCGGAGGTTCTGATTTGCGAGAAATGATAGTTCACCTTCAACAAATTTTTGAATCAACGCAGCATCATCGAGCTTGTTCATCGGAGGTTCGGAGTTGTAAATGGGTAGCTTGTATAGCAATCCTAAATCAGTCGTGAAAGACAGGATTAATCGTGCCCCTAGCCCCCAAGTTTGGGGGGACAAGACTCTTAGCCCCCAGAATTGGGGGTTTGGGGGCGTACCCGAATTTCACAACTCAAACCCGATTGCTATAGTAACTACTGTGTTTCTATTGTTACAAGCAATATTCAGTAGTAAAGTTATTCCTCCGGAAGAGCTTGGTGAAGGAATTGTGAATTTTAGAGCGATTTAAGAACGCGATCGATGACTTCATAAATCGATTCCAATTCATCTTCTGTAATGCAGTAAGGCGGCATAATATAGAGCGTGTCGCCTAAAGGACGTAAAAGAAATCCAGCCTCAAGAAACTTCGCTCTTAGCAGCGGAGAAATCGCGTTAAAGTAACCCGATTCTTCATTGGTTTTGACTTCCATTGCAACGATCGTGCCGCAAACTCGGAATTGTTTCAGTCGGGAGTGATCGAGTAAATATCGATCGAGAAATTTCCAATGCAAAGATTCTAGTCGCTGATAAGCTTCAGGATTTTGTGTCAGTAAACCCAGTGATGCAACTCCAGTCGCACAAGCTAATGGATTGCCTGTATAGGAATGCCCATGATAAAACGCTTGAGTTGGATCATCGTGATAAAACGCTTGATAAACTGCTTCAGTTGCGATCGTCACGGACAAGGGTAAACATCCACCGGATAGACCTTTTGACAAGCAAATAATGTCTGGAGTTGCAGCAGATTTAAGGCAGGCAAACAATTCCCCAGTACGACCAAATCCAGTCATCACCTCATCATAAATCAGTAGAACCTTGAAGTGAGCGGCTAGAATTTGCAAATTTTTCAGAAATTGGGGACGACACATTCGCATTCCGCCCGCGCCTTGAATCAATGGCTCAATGAAAATTCCAATAATATTTTGTTGTTTAAGCAATTGTTCGATCGCTTCTAATACTTCCGCCTCTTTGCGCTCAATTTCCATATCTCCCTGATAAGTTTCAGGAAATGGAACTAAAGCAGTTTCAAACATTAAATCGCGGAATTTCTGCCACCAAGTCGAACCCGCCCCGATCGACATTGCTCCGATTGTATCGCCATGATATCCACCTTCAAACGTAATAAAAGTTGTGCGATTTTCTCCTAAGTTGCGCCAATATTGATACGCCATTTTTAGAGCAACTTCGATCGCGGTTGAACCATTATCAGAGAAGAATACTCTAGTTAATTCCGATGGTAATTGAGTTAACAACTTCTGAGCTAATTTCTCAGCCGGATCATGGGTAAATCCAGCAAAAATTACATGCTCTAATTGTTGTGCTTGTTGATACAGTGCTTCTGCAAGAACTGGATGACTATGACCATGAATCGTGACCCACCAGCTTGAAATACAATCGAGAATTCGTCGATCGTCTTCGAGTTCGAGCCATACCCCTTGTCCTCGCTTCACTTTCAGCGGTTCGGGTGTCGTCTTCATCTGTGTAAACGGTCGCCAAATCGGAGAGTTCATTGTTCAAGATATGAATTGCAGCGTTGATTATAATATCGCTGATGGTTTGAATTATTGATCGTGAAAAAACGCTTGCTCATTCTCGGTGGGACAACGGAAGCAACTCAGTTAGCCACACAAGCCGCCGAGATTCCGAATTTAGAAGTAATTTCTTCCCTAGCTGGACGCACTCAACAACCAATTAATCCTACTGGAACAGTTCGCAGCGGCGGATTTGGTGGTGTAGAAGGATTAATCAACTATCTCCAAGCGCAACAAATTGATTTATTGATTGATGCGACTCATCCATTTGCGGCTCAGATTTCTTGGAATGCAGCAATGGCAGTCGATCGTATTTCCATTCCAAAATTATCGATCGTGCGTCCTGCTTGGCAGTCTGAGCCGAATTGGATCGAAGTTGAAAGTAACGAAGCAGCGGCAGCAATTTTACCCGATTTAGCACAGCGAATCTTTTTAACGATCGGACGACAAGAGCTAGCCACGTTTGCACATCTAAGACAGCTATGGTTTCTGATGCGAATGATTGATCCGCCTGCTGACACAGCACAGATTCCATCTGGAGAAATCTTGTTAGCGCGTGCCCCGTTTTCAGTTGAACAAGAGCGATCGTGGATGCAGAACTATGAAATTCAAGCGATCGTGAGTAAAAATAGTGGTGGAGATGCAACTGTTTCTAAACTCATTGCAGCACGAGAGCTAAAGCTACCTGTAGTGATGGTACAACGCCCGTTAATGCCTAATGGAGAAACTGTTTCTGATGTTCGATCTGCTTTAAGTTGGATCACTCAACAGTTTTAATTACAGACCATTGTGTGATTGGAGCCATTGCCTTCCAACTCAGAAACTTTCCTAAAGGTTCTGCCCGTTGAACTGCAATTCGTGTCAGTTCTCCTCCAAGCTTATTTTGCCAGTGAAATAGTTGTGCTTCAGTTTCAACAGTAACTGCATTCGCAACTAACCGCCCACCGGAACGCAGCGATCGCCAACAAGTTTCGACAACATCAGGCACAGTCAATCCACCTCCAATAAAAATCGCGTCTGGCTGAGGTAGATCTTGAAGTGCGATCGGGGCTTTTCCAGCGACTATCTTTAAGTTCGGAACTCCTAACGTATTTGCATTCTGAGCAATTAACTTTAGTCGCTCTGTGTTCGATTCAATTGCGATCGCTCGACATCTCCGATCCGATCTCATCCATTCGATCGCAATTGACCCACATCCTGCGCCCACATCCCAAAGTAACTCTCCGGGTTGTGGAGCAAGCGTCGAAAGTGTGACGGCTCGAACTTCTCGCTTTGTAAGTTGTCCATCGTGTGCATAGATAGAATCGGGAATGCCTGGACTACGAGAAGGTAAAGAAGTCGAAGAACAAGTAATTGCGATCGTATTCAAATCCGCAATATCTGTCTGATTCCAACTGCTTGCCGTTCCTGAAATGATTCGTTCTTTTGTTCCGCCTAAATGTTCTAGAACAACCATCAAACTATCAGATAAACCGCGATCGCATAACATCTGAGCTACAGTTGCAGGCGTTTTTCGATCGGCACTCAGGACTAAGATTTTTGCATTCGGATAAAGCACTGAATTGAGCAATGCTGGATCGCGTCCACATAAGCTCAGTGTTTCAATTTCAGACAGCGACCAGCCCAATCGAGAACAAGCTAGACTAAACGCGGAAGGTGCGGGAATAATTGTGATTTCATCGATCGCAATCCGACGAGTTAAAGTCACTCCAATGCCGTAACACATCGGATCGCCACTTGCTAACACACAGACGGATTGTCCTCGGTAAGTAAGTAGCTTTTGAACTGAATCCTCGATCGGGGAACTCCAGCAAATTCTGAGACGCGAATCATTCGGCAACATCGCAAGATGTCGATCGCCCCCGATCAGAATTTCAGCTTGATCGATTAGCGATCGACCGACTGGCGCAACTCCTTCAAGCCCATCATCACCAATTCCTACGATCGATAACCACTTATTCATGCAATCCTGGTATGATGTGAAAAGAACTTTTCGGATGACTAGCTCAATGGTAGAGCATCGGACTCTTAATCCGCTGGTTCTGGGTTCGAGTCCCAGGTCATCCATTCTACGTTAGGGTTACAGAGGAAATTCATGGCTGAACCCTTGAATGATCAAGACTTTATCCAAGAGTTTGATCAGGCTCAAGCCGCCGCAACTTACGTCAATCTTACAGAACCGAGAGCGATCGCAGCTTATTACGACACCGAAGCAAAACTGATCGTCGTCAAGCTACGAAGCGGCGCAAGTTTTAGTTTTCCTCCGGACATCGCTGAGGGATTGCAGAGTGCAACCGTTGAAGATCTAATCCAAGTTGAAATTACACCGATGGGCGATGCACTTCATTGGCAACTCTCGATGCAGACTTTAGCATTGCTGGTTTACTGTCTGGAATATCTGGAACCAAGCGCTGGATGGCGAAACTTCAGGAGCAATGGGCATAGCAGGCTTCTTAAAACGCTTATTCAACAAAAAAGTAGGCAGCATTGTGCTACCTACCCAATGTGCAGATCAGACAGAGTGGAACGATTAGGTTCCAGAAGTCCAGGAGTTGATGTACTCAAGTTGATCAGCATTCAGGCTATCGATCGAGAAGCCCATTGCTTGCAGTTTCAAGCGTGCGATTTCCTGATCCAATTCAGTCGGAACCGGATAAACACCTGGCTCCAATTTGCCTTTGTTCTTGACCAGATATTCTGCTGCTAACGCTTGGTTTGCAAAGCTCATATCCATTACTGCGCTGGGATGTCCTTCTGCGGCTGCCAAGTTCACCAAACGACCTTCACCCAGAACTACGACGGATTTACCCGATTTGAGGCTGTACTCTTCGGTAAAGTTGCGAACCATCTTCACATCAGAAGAGCGTTCTTTCAGCGCTTCCAGGTCGATTTCGATGTCGAAGTGACCAGAGTTACACACGATCGCGCCATCTTTCATCGCGTCGAAGTGTTCACCCCGAATCACATGCTTGTTACCTGTGACAGTGATGAAGATATCACCTTTCGATGCTGCTTCGGACATCGGCATCACTTGGAAACCATCCATCACAGCTTCGATCGCTGCAACCGGATTGATTTCGGTGACGATCACATTTGCACCTAAACCACGAGCGCGGTTTGCTGTTCCTTTACCACACCAGCCATATCCAGCAACTACGATCGTTTTACCTGCCAACAGAATGTTGGTTGCGCGGATAATACCATCGAGGGTCGATTGTCCGGTTCCGTAACGGTTATCGAAGAAGTGCTTGGTTTCAGCATCGTTGACGTTCACGGCTGGGAAGGACAGCGCACCGTCTTTGAGCATCGCTTGTAAGCGGACGACTCCGGTGGTGGTTTCTTCCGTGGTTCCGATCAAGTCTTCAAGTTGGTGTTTGCGTTGTTGTACCAAGGTAGCAACCACATCACAACCATCATCAATGATGATGTTCGGACGATGATCTAACGCAATTTGGACGTGCTTGTGATAGGTGTCGTTGTCTTCGCCTTTGATTGCGAAAACGGGAATTTCGTAGTCTGCAACTAAGCTTGCAGCCACATCATCTTGGGTAGACAGTGGGTTGGACGCAATCAAGATCGCATCGGCTCCACCCGCTTTGAGGGCGATCGCGAGATTTGCAGTCTCGGTCGTGACGTGGCAGCACGCAACGAGTCTGATGCCTTCAAACGGTTTTTCTTGAGCGAAACGATCGCGGATTTGCTTCAACACTGGCATTTCCCGCCCAGCCCATTCGATCCGCTGTTTTCCAGCAGGTGCGAGAGCAAGGTCTTTGACTTCGTACTTCAAACGGACGGGTGTTGCAGTCATGTAACTGTTCCTTACAAAGAGACATTAATGGAGTTTGTGAAAACCCCTTAACACGGTAACTTGCATTCCCGGATTCGATCCAGCGATCGAGCATTTTTCTTCGCGGATCTAGGAGTACAAGCCATCCCTCAATTTCAAACGGGTGTCGAATGAAGTCAAGGGGATGAGTAAAGCTTCTTACGGGCTTTATGGGGTTTTTCTGGACTTCCTACAGAAGCTTAACGTTTCTTCATCGAGAATGGTCAATTTCAGCCAAATCAGATAATATAGTACGCATATACCATTTAACCAAAAACCGTCCCCAAAATGGTTCGCTTTTGGTACGGCGATCGCGTAATAATCTATCCCAAGTTGTAGTTCAATTTCACTACAATAGAGAAGTAATGAATCCTCCCCTTTCCATGAATTATTCCGTTCCAGTGGGTCGCTTTTTCTCGATGGGCAATGGACGGGTTGGACAGTATCTTTCGACTAGAGTTTTAAATGTGAGGACTCCGTTTCGGCGATATTCTCGATCGAAGGATGTCTGTTATCTCGGCTTTGATAAGTTGAGCCAAGCTCAGAAATTTGCTCAATCGCTTGCAAGTTCAGGGTTACAGTTTTCAGTGCAGAAGAGTCAGGTTTTGACTCAGTTTCCGTATGAGATCAAGTTGTATGGCGACACCGAGACCGCGAAACGATTGGCGTATTGGGATCGTAAAGATCACGATCGATCTTCACAAAAATCTGTAATTGCGGCGTAGCGATCGACTTGAAATCGTAGCCGTTCTGCACTACAATAGTACAAGTGATTCAGGTTCTTGTTCCATGACGAAGCATTACATTCTTCAGCTTGATCCGAATGCTAAATATGAGTGGGATCGGTGTTCGCTTCGTGATCCGATTACTGCCGATCGACCAGAGTTTGCTGGCTTGATCGCGCAGGCAGTGGGAGAGCAGCCCGGTTCGTATCTCGTGTCCGTTAAGATCGAAGTGCAAGTTCTAGAACAAGCTGCGCCACAGTCCCAAAGGGATTTGCATCTTGAGTCGCAGAGAGAGCTTCCCCCGATTTCCGAGTTGTCATCTGAGCTTGCGACCCGCGTTCCGGTCTTACAGGGTCGTGTCGCTTAGGGCTTGAAAGGTTTGTTGTTGTTCGTAGTCGGTTTGTCAATTTTGACCCGATGGCTACTGACCACTTATTATTTTCAGGAATGTCAGTCATGAAACTTCGTTTAGATCAATATCCCAGTGCGATCGCTCAAGCCTCCCAGCATGTGAATGAGCTGGAGCAGAACATCGCTGAGATTCGCTATCATATCGCTCGTTTAGAAGGCAATGCCGATATGGTTGTCGCGTTTGAGACCGCATTGAAGAATGACAATCAGCGCAAGGCACGTCGCTTTGAGGTGCTGCAAGTGAATACAGAATATCAAAGAGCGATCGATGCCCTTAATCGTGCCACGACCGAGAAAGCGAATGCGTTTGCTCATCTAGAGCGGTTGCGGAATGAATTCAGCGTTGCCAAGTTGGAAGCACGACTCGCGATCGCGCAGCAACTGAGCGGATTGGAGTCGCGCGAATTGGTTGGCTTGTAATCGATCGTTGATACCCGGTTGATGTGCAGCAGTAGAGCGTCCATCAGTTCTACTGCTTTCTTATGAAAAAAAAGACCTCCACCACTCGCGGCAAGGTCGTTCAGTTGATTCAAGTTCTCAGGTCATAGATTAATCGAAAGGTGGATCGAATGCAAGAAAGAGTGGTGGTTGTGATTCGAGAATTGATGAAACTACAAGGAGTGAGCATCCGTCAAATTTCCGCCAAAATCGCTGAAGAGCATGGTGGGAGCGCATTAGGCTATACGCAACAAATTAATCGAATTTTAAATGATCCGAAATATGAACCTAGCTTTGCAACCGTTGAAAAGATTCTATCGGCATTGAAGTTTTCAATGTGGCAATTGCCGTCAAATTTGAAAACGATCGAAGCTCGACTCGATCATTTAAGTGATGAAATATCTGAAATTAAAGAGACGATTGCGCAAATCAGTTTAGCGATCGAGACACTGAAAAGCGATCAAGTTAGCGATCGTCATAATGATATCGAGCTTGCAGGAACTCAATCCGATCGTTCTCAATAAGATAAACCACTCGATCCTTCTCTGTTAGCCTGCGTGACCAAACATTTGCGCTTTGATACTTCAATCGCTCAGGCTTTCCAGTTCCTTCAAATGGGGTTCGTCCGACTTCCTCAACCAGTGCAAGCAGACGAAGTGCAATTTTGCGATTTGTTTCGACCCAGACTGTTAAATCCTCTAGAAATCGCACATCAAACACGAGCGATCGTTGAGACTCGTTTGATTGTTCAGAATGACCAGGTTGCTCATCAGGCTGAAAGCTTTTCTTCTTCGACAAGTCCAAACTCCTGACGTAATTCATCGACGGTGCGGGTTTGATTGCTACCCGACTTTGCTCGTTCTAGTGCATCTAGTAAACGAGTTGCATTGGAGTGAGAACTGAATAAATAAACGGTTTCTCGTAAGCTTTCTAGCTCTGAGGTTGAAATAATTGAAACACTTTCAGCCCCTTCACGAGTAATTTCGATCGGCTCTTGAGTCGCGATCGCTTCTTCGCAAATTTGTTCAAAATTCTCACTAGCTTCGCGATAAGAAATTTGTTTTGCCATTGTTATCACTCCATTGCGATGATTCATTGTAGTGCAAGAAACCGCTGCACTCTATTCGATCGCTTTCAGTTTCCAAGCTTCTCCGTCCTGCTCTGCTAACTTCCAAATCTGCTTTTTGTCCACGGTCTGATGTTGCAGGTACAAATCGAAAGTATTATCCGCAAGCTTATCTTGGCGCTTTGGAAGCTTCAGGGTGAAATCGTACTCGCCTTTAACGCGGTATCCGTCCAATCCTTCAATCTTCAGTGGAGTTTGATCGGTGATTTTGACGCGATCGACATTCACTTTCGGAGCGGCAGATAATTTAAGCTGTTGGCTAATGTCTTGCTGAGTCTGATCGACCGAAATTGCGATCGCTTTTTTCAGAACATTCCCTGGCACTGAATATCGCCCACCACACGCAACTAAACCTACTGCTAGGACGATCGATAAGATAATCTGGATCAGTCGTTTCACGGTCATTACTCCTATGTATAAGCAGGCGTTTGGTGTGGATGAGTCTCTCTACCGCTATATTCTCTCAAACTCGCAGCCAGAATCAGACATTCTCGCTCAACTTCGTGAGGAAACTGCTCGAATGCCACAAGCTCGAATGCAGATTTCGCCAGATCAAGGACAGTTTATGGCAATGTTAATTCGATTGATGCAGGCGAAAAAAGCGCTAGAAGTCGGAGTGTTTACCGGATATAGTTCGCTTTCGGTTGCGATGGCATTACCGCCAGATGGAAAGTTGATCGCGTGTGACGTGAGTGAAGAATATTCCGCGATCGCACGTCGATATTGGGACTTAGCAGGAGTCACAAATAAGATTGATTTACGAATTGCACCTGCGATCGACACACTTGATGAACTATTGAAAGATCAATCTGGAACCTTTGATTTTGCCTTTATTGATGCGGATAAAGGGAACTATGCAAATTACTACGATCGCATTATTCAACTTGTTAGATCCGGTGGACTGATCGCAATTGATAACGTGCTTTGGGGAGGTCGGGTTGCAGATGAAACCGATCACGATAAAATTACCAATACGATTCGCGCATTTAATACCAAGGTGGCGCAGGACGATCGAGTGATCGTGAATCTTTTACCGATCGCAGACGGACTCACTTTAGCCTTCAAACGGTAGATTCAGTGGACAAGGCGAGTTCTCGTCTGAGTAGTGCCACTCCATACCAACATAGCCCACTCATAAAGAGCATTTCGCCACCCTCCTCAAGGAAATCAAAAATACCGATTCTTCCGAAAGTGCTTTCTGCAAAAATGGTGTGAAGTGCATCAATGACGATTCCACAAACTACCAATCCTGCAAGTAAGACTGCAATTCGGTGACAAGTATGGCGAAAGGACTGGTTTCCGAGCCAGTATGAACCGCCGATAATCACCGCAAAAAAACTCGCTGCGATCGTACTTACAACAATTTCTCCTTGGTATTCTGGTTCTAATCCGAATCGCGCTGGAAAGTTAAACCAGCTTCCAATCAAACGTCCTCCACGTTCATGAACAAACAGCAAGTCATCTAGAAATAAATAAAAAAATAGCAGCGATAACGGTATATATCTCCAGTCCGATCGAAGTTTAGTCAGTGCGATAAAACTAAAGACTAACCAAAGTTC
>JADEXW010000758.1 GCA_015206935.1 Pseudanabaenaceae cyanobacterium LEGE 13415
GATTTGGAGTGTTTGAAAGAAGGGATTCCTGATGATGCTTACAAGCCTGTCACTGGGGATGAGAGAGCGATCGCATCTGACCTGAAAAAGCGAAATAAGAAAGAGCGATCGCAGTTTGATCAGATGACGATTTTTGAGAGTGCGATCGAGGCGGATTTGCCGGAGATTGCCCAGATGTGGCGCGATGTTGGAGCATTACCGGAAGAGACGGCGGCGGATGTGCGATCGAAGAAAGTGCGATCGTTGGAGTTGAGACGCGATCGACAGTGGTGGAGTAATGTTGAGGCTTGTAATTTGTGGACGGCAGCATTTTTTACGCCGTTGACGAGTGAGAATTTGGCAGTGTTGCCGACGAGTGAGGCTTTGGCGCGGTATTTGCGGGAGAAGGATCGCCCAGTTGCGGTGAAGAATTCGATGACGGCAATAGTAGAAGCGGCGAATCAGTTAGCAACTGAGAAACGCTTTTTTCATTGGGCTTTGGAATTCCCGGAAGTGTTTGAGCAAGGTGGGTTTGATTGTGTGTTGGGGAATCCACCTTGGGAGCGGATCAAACTACAGGAGAAAGAGTTTTTTGCTGCTAGAGATGCTGAGATTGCGAATGCTGCAAACAAAGCTGCACGAGATAAATTGATCAAGGAATTGATTAAGACAAATCCTGAATTAGCTAAGGATTGGGATGATGCAAAGTATGGAGCGGAAGCACAAAGTAGATTCATTCGTGAAGCTGGTAGATTTCCTTTAACTGCGGTTGGAGATGTGAATACTTACGCGATTTTTGCTGAAACAGCGAGAAATATAATTTCGCCAGCAGGTCGAGCAAGTGTCATTGTTCCAACTGGAATCGCAACAGATGATACTTGTAAAAGGTTTTTTGGGGATTTGGGACAAGTTCGATCGTTAGTAAGCTTGTTTGATTTTGAGAATCGAGAAAGGCTATTTGCTGCGGTTGATAGTCGCATGAAGTTTTCACTGCTTGCAATGAGCGGTAAACCGATCGAGCGAAGTAAGTTTTCGTTTTTCTCAACTAATGTTAGACATCTAGAGAATCCTCAACGAGTGTTTGAGCTATCTGCTGAAGAAATTGCTTTGCTTAATCCCAACACGCTAACTTGTCCAGTGTTTCGGACTAAAGCAGATGCGGAACTCACTAAGAAAATCTACGATCGAGTTCCAGTTTTAGAGAACGAGAAAACGGGTCAAAATCCCTGGGGCATTTCGTTTATGTCAATGTTCCATATGTCGAATGACAGTGGACTTTTTGAGAACTCGTCAGGTAGCAATCTTGTTCCATTGTATGAAGCAAAGATGCTACATCAGTTTGATCATCGTTGGGCAACTTACGACAGTGAGGGTAGCACTCGCGATTTAACGGATACTGAAAAAGTTGATCCTGAGTTTTTGCCAACTCCGCGTTATTGGGTAGAGCGATCGCAAGTCGAAAATCGATTAAGCGATCGATGGCAAAAAGGCTGGCTTCTAGGCTTCAGAGATATTACAAACTCTACCAATGAGCGCACGGCAATTTTTAGCCTGCTGCCTAAAGTTGCCGTTGGTCATACAGCACCTATTATCTTCATCAATGAAAAGATACCGTTGGTCGCAGCCTTGCTTGGTAATTTCAATAGCTTGGTGTTTGATTTTGTCACTCGCCAAAAGCTAGGCAACACTCACCTAACATTTACGACTCTCCGCCAATTGCCCGTTCTTCCTCCCGAAACCTACACCCAAGCCGACATCAACTTCATCGCCCCTCGCGTCCTCGAACTCGTCTACACCGCTTGGGACATGAAACCCTTCGCCGAAGACATGGGCTACACTGGAGACCCCTTCCTCTGGAACATCGATCGACGTGCCCAACTCCGCGCCGAACTCGATGCCTACTACGCTCACCTCTACGGACTAACCCGCGACGAACTCCGCTACATCCTCGACCCCACTGATGTCTATGGCGCAGACTTCCCCAGCGAAACCTTCCGCGTCCTCAAAAACAACGAAATCAAACAATTCGGCGAATATCGTACTCAAAGGCTTGTTCTAAAAGCTTGGGATACCCTATTCAGTTAATTTGAAATGCTTTCGATCGCTCAAACCCTAATTTCTTACCTGCAATGACATACACCAAAAAGAACCCACCTGAAAACCAATGGCAAAACCTCGTTGCCCAAAGCATCCACGAGCCAAACACGATCGAATGGCTCGACTCCAACATCGAAAACATCTTTAGAGCTTACCTGCACACCATTGGTTACTACAGCAACATCGATCATCTCTTTCCTACGCCTAGCGAACAAAACCAATGGCTATACGACTCAGATACCAATAGCTGCATGGGCTTATTCATCACCCGCTACGAAGGTCTTTACGGCAGTTGGTCACACGATTACGCCTATCGATCGCACTTCTTCCAAATCTACTGCGACGATCGACCATCCTACTACACCGCAGGCGATCCGCCTGAATTTGTAATTGATCATTTTCGTGACCAAGGTAAGG
>JADEXW010000759.1 GCA_015206935.1 Pseudanabaenaceae cyanobacterium LEGE 13415
TTCGGTTACAGCCTTGGACATGTCGAATTTCCTGATAATTCTCCTCGACGTAAGCTCCCAGAAGGTATGCTCCTTGCTGACTACCAGTGCAGCCCTCCCACCCCTTTTTAGCACTCGCCTCATTTCGCCTAGGCAGGCACGAAGATTTTCAAAGTAAGCAATCGTCGGGTCAGCCTTAGCAGTTCTTTCTCGCTGTGGCCGCATCCATGCAGCCAGCTCCACAACATCGGATGGAACATTGGCCGTCTCAACAGTAACTTTCGCAAGAATACTTCCAAGTATTCTAGTTTCTGTATCCAATATTTCCTTTTCCGTCATAAGATTGAGCGCCATGATAGAGCTAGCGCGACTACGCAAATACGTTTCCCGACCAGAAGCAGCTGGCAGGTATGGCGGTGACGTTACGATCCCGTCCACCAATTCGTCCGGAAGGGGCAGTTTACTTGCCTCCGCCACGGAAATGCTTGCGTGACCCGGAGCTGGCACGACTCCAGCTGACCGTAAATCTTGGTAAACAACAAGTTTGTCTATAACCATTTTCGCGTGACTAACGAATATTTTAGACAGCGGACGAGTTGCCACCTCAAGGGCAAATCTATCGTCGCCCGTTCCCATCCAACGCAGAGAAAGCTTGGTGGCTATTGCGTGGCTTAGGACCATTAGAAACAGATCTTTGACGTTCTCTTCTTCTATACCGAAAATCTCTCCTCTAATGTAGCCTATCTCTCTCTCGATTTCGGTGATCAATTCGGGAGGCAATCTCTTAGGACGGCGCTTAATCAAAAAAGACGGGAGCCTAAACTCGTAGTTGCCGCCCTTATTCCACAAAGACGCTTGGTTGCCCGAATTAATTGACGATACAAGCTCAAAATAGGCCGACATTGCCCCGCGAAGATCAATGTCTTGCAAATTTGCTTTAATCTTACTTATAAAAACTGATAGCGGATCAATGTCCAGGCCGATTGAAGACATTCCCATCAAAGAGGCTTCGACGCATGAGGTGCCACTGCCACTAAATGGATCCAGTATTATTTGCTCTCTATCGGGGCACGTAACATTAATCAAAGACCTGGCAAGCCTTGGGAAGAACTTTGCCTTATACTTGTGAAACGGATGCGAAAGATATTCATTTTTTTTGCGCAGAGCGGGCGACGGTTTATCAGAGAGCGCTAAAATCCCTCTGGCCTCGACGGCAGGGATAGCCGCCTTTTCACCTAAAGTCTTCCACGCCGGCTTCATTTTAGCTGTCGCTTCCAGCGCTAAAGACTGGGTGATATCCGTATTAGCTCGGTCATTCGAGCATAGCTGCGCAAGCCTTGCAGCCTTCCAAAAAGCCAGCCTGCTTCTTAGCATGGAAATGTCGATAACGCCGCGCGGAATCTTTATGGATATCGACGTTGCCGCACCAAATTCTAAGTCATCATCTGCGCCTGTCAGCGACCGAAGCTCGGCAACAGCTAGTTTTCGGTCGTCAAGACTTTCAAGATCGCTTTTGAGCTCGAACTGGTAATCATCGGCTTGGGAGGACTCGCACACTTTATCATCCGCAGGCATATAATTCATGTTCCCCAGCACTGGCTTCTCACGCGACTGCTACTCATAGGCTGTCGACTTATTGTCGTCAATAAGACTAGTCGCGTCCTGTATGCCTGGCCACAGCCCCTCCTCGCTTCGCGATCGCTTCGGCGCCCGTGTCCGCTGCTTGCGCACAGCTCGAGGTCTGTCCCAAGAGGCCTTCGCGGAACTTGCCTGTCTTCACCGAACCTACCTTGGAGCCATTGAACGAGGTGAGCGGAACGTTTCATTAGACAACATTGGCAAAATCGCGACGGCGTTGGATGTGACGCTGTCCGAGTTATTCACTCAGGTGAGTGCTATCGATGAGTGAGTACATCGTTGGCGCTCAAGGCCCTTGCACCGACTGTAGTCACAAAGCGGAATGTCCTGCGTACGAAGCGCTTGCACAAAACCTATTTTCTGGCCGAGCTTACGTTACGCCGAATCTACCGGACGAAGTAGATGTTGCTCTTGATTCCCTATGCGCAAAATTTATTGCCATGATCAAGGTAGGCGAGACAGAAGGGCGCCTATCCATATCCGATCGCGGCATCCACTTAGCCGCACTGTTCGACCTAGCTGTGACAGCGATTTACACAAATAATTTGTTAATCAATTTGAAAGAGTTCCGGCAACCTGCGCTATTCTACGGTCCTGACACCGCTTATTTCCCTTATACCTGGATGAACCCAGGCGCCCTCGCCGATGGCCTTCCGCTCTCGGAATGCTATCTACCAAATTATCGCCGCGAGAAAAACCGCGACTTCCCAGTCGCGAAGATGCTAGCGAAGCCGGGCGGCCGTTTTATCGGAGATGTTGGAATAAAGGTATTGAAGTCTTTATTCCGATTGATTCTCAAATCTTCGAAGCCCTACGCGCGAATGCGCGATGGTGGAGGCGAGCGTGGAGAATTTGACCTCACAATAAC
>JADEXW010000760.1 GCA_015206935.1 Pseudanabaenaceae cyanobacterium LEGE 13415
TTCGCCCCCTAAATCCCCCATTCCTACCGTGTATACATAAGTCTTTTCGCTACGGTTAAATCGGCTAATGCCCCCTAAATCCCCCAATTCTGGGGGACTAAGAGGTAAGACTCCAGCTTCAAAGTCCCCCAAATTTGGGGGATTTAGGGGGCTGAAGACGACTGAAACGCAGTGAGAAAGAGATGTGTATAAACAGTAGAAATCCTCCATTCTGGGGGACTTTGAACAGAATAACGAATTCTGATGCACTAAACTTTTCCAGTTTCAAAGTCCCCCAAATTTGGGGGATTTAGGGGGCTTAAGCTGCCACAAACGAAGCGAAACTCTCTATCAAACTTTTAGATCCATCAACCCCAATCAATTTCACGACTCGATTGATCCGATCCCATCTGTTCAAACGGATGCAGCAATTCATCCTGCGCTTCCTCAATAAAAATCATCACCTGCACCGGACCATACCGATCGCGAATTGCCCCTTCAATCTGTTCCACAATCCAATCACTTGCGCCTAAAAATTCCGGATGCACCATCACACGCATTTCGACAAAAACTTGTCGCCCCACAATTCCGCGCGATCGCACTTCATAACAACTCGTCACGCCTTGAACTTGCCGCACCATTTGCCCGATCGCTTCAGGCGCGATCGCGACTTGTCGCACCATTAACGGCAATTGCCAATTCAACACCCGCCAGCAACTCAATCCAGCCGTCAGCACCATGACGATCGTTAAAAACGGATCGAACCACGAATAACCCGCCCAAATTCCAAATAGTCCCAGCAATAGGAATACTGTCAGCCAGGCATCTTGGAGAATATGACGGGCGTTTAACTTCAGAACTGAACTATCCAGCGATCGCGAAACTTTTCGCTCAAATAAGGCAAGACCCACACTCGCAGCAAACACAATTCCGAGCAATCCAATCACCGCTAACCGCATCCGAATCGGCGGCATCGATCGCAATGTTGGATCGATCGCGAGTTGTCCGACTGCAACACTAAATAAACTGAGTCCCGCAAATCCCAAGAGTGCGACTAATAAAAGTGCAAGTCCGGTTTCTAATCGTCCATGTCCCCAAACTTCTCGACCAGATTGACGATTGGGAGCCGAAATTGCGAACAAGCTCAAAACCGTACTAAACCCATCGATTACGGTGTGAAGTGATTCCGCTACGATCGCTAAAGATCTCGTTGCCCAAGCTGCACCCACCTTCACGACTAACATCAGCAGCGTTAGCCAAAGTGTCATCAATAAAACCTGACGACTCACACCTTTTTGATTTCTGACTTCAGCCATGACGCGCTCTTGAGGTAGAACGATGAAAGAATCATCGTGAAAAATTTATGCAGCACTCTGAGATTCGATTATTAGTTCTCGACATTGACGGAACGATCGCAGGCAAATCTAATCATATCCGCGAACCTGTGCTATCTGCGATCGCCAAAGCACAGAACCAAGGCATTCAAATCGCGATCGCAACCGGACGCATGTATTGTTCTGCGCTGAGATTTCATCAGACAGTCCGATCAACCTTGCCCCTGATCGCCTACCAAGGCGCATGGATTCAAGATCCCAACACTGGGGAAATTCTCCGCCGCTGGTCAGTTCCGAAAGCTCAAGTATCCGAACTGCTCGATTATTTTGAGCAACCGAAGTTACGTGAATTATTGTCAATTCATTTCTATATCAATGATGAGTTGTATGTCCGCTCGATGACTCCCGAAACGACGGCATACGCGAAACGCACTGGAATTGCCCCGATCCAGGTTGGTGATTTGCGATCGACACTTGAAATGGAAACGACGAAGGTTTTAGCGCTGAGTGACGATACGGAATTGATTCATTCAATGCTGACTTCGTTGCAGAAACAGTACACGCCTGCTGAATTGTATTTAACGAAATCAGTCGCGACCTTTTTCGAGGCAACAAATCCCGCCGCAAATAAAGGAACTGCGGTGAAATATCTGGCAGAAGAATTATTGAATCTCAAACCGGAGAACGTGATGGCGATCGGGGATAACTTCAACGATCTGGAAATGATTCGATATGCCGGAATTGGGATTGCGATGGGAAATGCTTCGGAGGGCGTTCAGGAATCGGCTCAATGGGTTGCGCCATCGGTTGAAGAGGACGGGGCGGCAACCGCGATCGAAAAATTCCTACTTTAAAATCAGAAAGGACACCGACGACTGGCCGTGTTTCGTCTCGGTGTCCTTAGCTGGTTCGCTCCTCACACTCCAATAATATAGGCGGCTTCCATAGGTTTGTCACGCTTTGGGTGATAAAAATTCGTTATGGCGAATTTATGACAACCGTGTGACAACCAGCGACATCTTATGCTCTTGATTCTCAAAGGGTTTCTGGTGCTAAAACGCCTAATCCCTGCTCTAAAAGCTGTTTCAAAAGCCAATGAGTAATCATTACTAAAGCTAATCGACATTGCGCAATTTGAGGATCAACCGCGTCGTACTTGACGATCTGGCAGC
>JADEXW010000761.1 GCA_015206935.1 Pseudanabaenaceae cyanobacterium LEGE 13415
GCCTGGGGGATTGTTCGATCGATTCACCAAAGGATTAAAAAATGCCGCGAATACTTCCGTTTTAGCATTTAGCGATCGCTTACTCGCACTCTGGGAAGGTGGACATCCGTATGCACTTGACCTAGAAACGCTTGAAACTCAGAAACAAGATCATCTAGAAAATTTACCCGATTCACTGCCATTCTCTGCTCATCCAAAACGCGACCCAATCACCGGAAACTTTTACAATTTCGGCGTGAGTTTTGGTAAAGATACGGTTCTGAATCTTTATTGTGTGGATTCGAGTGGCAAACTGAAGCAACGGAACAGTCATAAGCTAGATGGCTTTCCGCTAGTTCATGATTTTGTGATGGCAGGACAGTATCTGTTGTTTTTCATTCCGCCTGTGCGCTTGAACCCCTTGCCATTGTTAGCCAAACTCAAAAGTTTTAGTGAATCGTTTGATTGGAAGCCAGAAAAAGGAACTCAAGTGCTGATCTTCGATCGACAATCTCTAAATCTAATTAGTCAAGGCGAAACCGATCCTTGGTTTCAATGGCACTTCGGCAATGCCTGTGTGGATCAAGATGGCAATGCGGTTGTTGATGTGATTCGCTATGCAGATTTCAATACGAACGAGTACCTAAGACAAGTCTCAACAGGAACACCATCAACATCAGCAAAATCAACACTTTGGCAAATTCGAGTCGATCCGTTAACGGGGAAAGTTTTGGAACAGCGGGAAATGCTCGATCGACATTGTGAATTCCCGATCGTTCCACCGAATCAAGTGGGGCAACCTTGGCAGCATACTTATGTCTCATTACATCGGCAGGGAATTGATCCGGTAACAGAAATTTTTGGCGCGATCGCTCGATTTGATCAATCCAAAGGTGAATTAGTCGAAGCCGATTGCGGTGAGAATTGTTATCCGATGGAGCCGATTTACGCGCTGGATGCGATCAATGCTAATCGCGGCTGGATTGTAACGGTTGTCTATGATGGCAACACAAATCAGAGTGAAGTCTGGATTTTTGATAGCGATCGCTTAAATGATTCGCCTGTGTGTCGATTAGGATTGCCCGAAGTGATCCCGATCGGATTTCATGGTACTTGGAAACCTGCACCTTGAGATTGGCTTCGGTTCGATCGACTAATGCCCCCTAAATCCCCCAAATTTGAGGAACTTTGATTCTTGTTCCCCCAAACTTGGGGGCTAGGGGGCTTCAACCGACTCAAACGAAGCAAAATTTCTGCAAAAAAAGGTGGCGCAACTTCAAATCACGCCACCCGCTAACCTTCACCTACAAACTTGAGCGCTTATGCTGAGATCATTTCTCGCAATTCTGCCTCCAAAGCGCGTAATAATTTTTCATCGCCCCGCTCTTTTGCCGCCTGCATTCGACGAGTCACATTTCGATGAATCGTCAAACGATGAGCATCCGCGATCGAATGCGATCGTCGAACAATACCATTTCTCAGAGGCTTCTTCGGCGCTTCTAGCTCAACTTTCTGCGGCAAATCTGCATGAGGAATCGCCATTTGAGCCACGGTTTGACAAGTCCAACCTTTCGGAGAACGATTCGTGAACAGTTCCGTTTCCGTGACTTCTAAGCTGGGAGCAGCATCATTGTAGGATTGAATAAAGCGGGAGTGACGCATAACAGAATTCTTAGGGCTAAGTGATCAGGTTAAGGGAATGAACCTGTCCTATATTCTGTATCTTACGCGACAGTTTGACAATCGAAAATGTCCCTTAAGGAATATTTAGAAACTCGATTCTTCCGCCTGTGTTCCCTGCAAATGAGCGCAGACATCGCCCGAATCCCATTGCAACTCCGCCATCAAAAGCGTACTAATTCCGGTGATCAATCCGGTTGCTAGAAACTGCCATTCGCTGACATACGGTAGAATCGCGAGTCCGGCGAGGTTGAGCAATCCGATAAAGGCGAAGGCACGCGATCGCATTTTCACGCCCGTATACAGATAGCCAACGCCATCCAAAATTAGCCACAACTGACAAAGATTAACCAGGATGAACCCCCAACCCAGAAAGACTCCTAAATCTGTCAGTCCGACCCCAAAGAGCATAAGACCCACCCAAGCATCAATTACATCGCTCAACGGTTTAATGGTGCGCCAATGATGCGACAGTTGCACCATGACGATCGTGCCAATCAGCGTCAATGCTGTCCAAAGGATCGCCTGTGATTGCCAATCAATCACAGTGAATTGAGCCACGGAAAAAATGAGTGTTGAGATCACTCCCCAGACTAAGCAAGCTTGATCGATGCGAGTGTAGAACGTCGATAAAAGTGTCGTGTCACCGAATTGCCAGTGGATTCGCCAGATGCCCGGTAAATCCTCAATATCAAATGCCGATCGCTTTCGTTTTAATAAAGGGGAGCGCAGGTTGAACCAATCTGGTTCGATGTAAATCTTCCAAGTCATTTGTTAACAAAACTTATTATTGTTCTAAGGATACTCCGATTCGCTCCATAGAAT
>JADEXW010000762.1 GCA_015206935.1 Pseudanabaenaceae cyanobacterium LEGE 13415
CGAGCCGAAAAAACTCTATGACGAAACAACACAGATTTGGAAATGGCACAATCATGCAGAGGTGCAACCGAGATTAAAGCAAGTTCTCGATCGAATGCTTTCCCCGCATCCACAACAGCGCTATCCAACGGCGGCGAAAGTTCTCCAAGCTTTGTTTGCACCACCAGATTTTGCATCGATTGTGTTTACCTTTGTGCTAATCGGGCTTGCAGCAATTTCAGCGTATCGATTGATCAATCATTTATCAGATTTGCAACCTGCGATCGTCACTCCTTCAACTGCTGTCGATGCTGCGCCCACGCCGAAACCGAGAGAAACCGCACAACAGCGCTCGAAGAGATTAGGATTACGCGATGATGCACTCAGACTGCTTTTGAATGGATCAAATAGAACGATCGATCAATTGCTCTATCAATTAGAACCATTGACCCAAGAAGCTCGCAGTGGAATTGGAACATATAAGCGTGTCAACTATGATGCTTGGTTATCCACTGCAAAAGTAAGCCAGAAAGCGATCGAACTTCTCACAGATGCTCAGTTTGTTCTCCGCTTTCCAGAACAGAAAGGTAAAGTTCTCAATCCGAGAACATCTGGGCAAATTTGGTATGCGATCGCGCGTGATCAAATTACAAAAACACAGCCAGAAACACTATCATCTCTGGCGAGTGGAACATTGAAGAATGGAGTTGGTAAAGTCTATCGAGCTTCGTTAAAGCAAGGACAGACAATTAAATTGAACCTTAAATCAGATTCAACTTCAGTTTGGATTTTTTCAGCCGATACTACATTGCTCAAGAACTTTAGCCAATCGGATTGGACAGGGAAAGTTACTCGATCGAGCAACTATGAAATCGTGATAGTTCCGAATACGATCGGGGCTGCTGATTATCAAATGTCGATCGATGTTAGCTCAGTTTCTTCAAAGTAGCTTGGTGATGAGCGGTTGAACGTTGATTGGAACTATAACGCAACTTTGAGTAAGCAACTGTACCATAACCGCTGTAGGTTCGATAGTCTCGGTAAATGGATATGAAAAATGGGACGCTAGAAGACTTTCTAGAGTAGGCAATAAAACGATTCATTGTTCAAAGTCCCTATGTTTGGATTGTTCGCGAATTCTTGGCTTCGTTGTGGGTTGATCGTGCCCCCTAACCCCCAAGCTTGGGGGAACAAGAATCAAAGTCCCCCAAGCTTGGGGGATTTAGGGGGCTTTAGCCAACTCAACCGAAGCAAATCAATGTCCATCACACGGTCATCTACAATCCCAATGCAAGCTGCAATTCAGGAGTAGCACTGACCGTCGTTGGCAACGGAGCCGGATTCACACTTAAAGCTGGACAATACCGAGAATACGCACATCGATCGCATTGTTTCCCTGGAGTCGGTTCCCACGTCTCATCATGGCGCAATCGAACCGCTAAATCTGAAATCACAGCCTGCACTTGCTTTTTATGACGACGAGTTGCCCGATAGCGAACCTTCTCGCCCGTTCTCAAATACAGCAAGGTCAAATACTTCAGACTTTGTTGATAGGTCTGTTCCAACGCCAGGTAATACAATCCGATCTGCAAATCCATCTCATCAGATTCTGGAAGCTTCAGTTCGCGACTCGACTTGTAATCAATCAACTCCAAGCCATCATTGAGATAATCAATCCGATCGTATCTTCCCGTAATGCAGAATTCGAGACTTTCGACTCTCAGAAACGCCTGAATTCTGCCCTCAACTGCTAACGGTTGCCGCAACGATGGAGTGTTCACCATGAACTTCTCATAGTAGCGCTCAAGAATTGATCGACCATCTTCAATTTGACCCGGAGTTAAACCCGTCGAATGTTCTTCCCAACAACGATGAATCCATTGCAAATCAGGTGAGGCTTCGTGGTAGTGCCAATCCCGATAGACCATTGCTAAGGCTTGATGCAATGCAGTTCCTAACGCTGCTGAACCAAAGAAATCGCTGGTAGTTAGTCGCCGCTCGTACCGCAAATAGTACGCATAGGGACAACGACTATACGACTGAAGTTTTGTGGCAGAAATCTGATAAGGCATGATTAGAGGCAAACAAGGTTTTTTAGAAGCGGAAATCGGTTAAATCTGTTCGACTGGACGTTTGAAAATTGAGTCCAGATAAATACGAGCCGTTGCACGATCGCTTTGACGTTCATTGGCTGGACGATTCTGCAACAAGAACAAGGACAATGCCGCAGACATTACGCGGTCTTGATCCCAGTCTGGACGCGAATCCAAGAACGATTGAAATGATTGGTGCAGCGCTTCAGGAATTTCGACAAAAAGACTAATGTTGCTATCCATATCCATCAAACCTCAAAAAATGAATCGCCAGTGGTGAATGCCAACTGTCCGATTTCTGCAAAAATCTGCAACAGAAATCACCCCCAGTCCGATCCGAAGTTCCAATCTCCAAACTTGTGGAAATCTTGTCTCGCGGTCGTCTGAGCGCTCTTGGGT
>JADEXW010000165.1 GCA_015206935.1 Pseudanabaenaceae cyanobacterium LEGE 13415
GGATACCATTCATCATGCGCTCCTAAACAGTGATTTGAAGGTGAAGATAACAATTGCAAACCTAACTTTCATCAGGCTTGTGGATGGATCTTGAATGAAGTCCATAAGTAGAGTCTTTAATTCCTTCGTCTAAGCATGGGTTTGCTCACTCCCTTTATTGATAAAATATCTCAATTAGTCAAAACAAAGTCTACCACTTTTAATGAGATTATTTCTATTTGTTGTTGAATTTTACGAATTTTGGCAAAGATAAGAAAAAAGCCCCGGTTCTGAAGCAATAAGGAGGAATTGCTCCGAAGCTGAGGCAGTTAACATCGTAAATACAATATCAGACTATTGAGAATTTATATCAGATTTGATTTTGCTGTACAGACATCAAGAGTTCTATAGCATTACCGATTTGAGTTAGGACACTTCTGAGAAGCCCCCCGACCCCCAATTCTGGGGGAGCAAGAATCTTGAGCAAGCAAATTGGGGGTTTGGGGCTTCTCCGAGGATGTGCTAATCTAAACTTCTACTGCTATAACTTGCGATCGCAGTGGGGTTGCCTCCTGTTGTCTTTGTTCCAGTCGATCGAGAAATTGCAGCACGACTTTTTCTAAAGCCCGATCGTCGATCGATTCAGTGAATTTATCCCAGGGATTGAAGTCCACAATCCATTGACCAATCCGAACACCAACAGGCTCTAAATGCTTGCCTGATAGTTCCTGATGAAGCAGAGCAAATCGACGGTGTTTCAGTTGAGCCAGAAACCACAGTACATCATTCTGCGCTAAAGGTTGCTGTTGAGCGTTTGCCACACTGCCTGCGATCGTATCTCGATCGAACGAGATCAGACCAGTTAAATTAAATAACTCACTTTGTTCAATCAAGCACTGAGTTTGAGCGCGAGTAGGCAACACACCCAGTTTTAGCTTATCCAATAACTGTGCTAACACTCGAATCGGAATTGCGCTCTCAGTATCAGAAATATCAGGAGCAAGTAACAGAGAAGGTTGCCCTTTGATGGACACAGAATCGAATGGAAATTGTGCGATCGCTTGCTCAATTTCTTTAATCTGTTTAGCGTCCAAACATTGGGTTGCAAATTGTCGATCGCTCAAAAGCTCTAACAATGCAATGTACTTGCATCCTAAGCTATGACCAATCCAGTAGTAATTCGTTTTATCCTCATAGACTTCGTAATCATAGTTCAGATGCTTGGCTAAGGCGACTAATTCGGGTTGGAGTGCATTTTGTTCTTTCAGAAGCTCGATCGCAAGTGACCAATGCCGAAAGCTAAATCGAAACGGTAACGCAATCACAGAATAGCCAGCATTGTAGATCTGTTCCAGTAAATATCGATAAGCGATCGTTGGAAATGATCCAAAGAAAGCACCTCCAATAAACTGAACCACTCCTTTCGGTTCAGGATGTAAGGCGACCCAACTATGGCACAACGGTTTAAACATCATTCACAGTTCTCCAGAAAAAAGGTTGACAGCAAGATTAACTGCCAACCCTGACAACGAGCATGACACCTAAGGCAATCCTAAATCAGCCGTGAGATGCAGGGTTGATCGTGCCCCCTAACCCCCAAGTTTGGGGGAACAAGACTTTTAGCCCCCAGAATTGGGGATTTGGGGGCGTTTCCGAATTTCACAACTCAAACCGGATTGCTATCGCAAACTTACAATCGTCTCATCGCGATCGGTAAATCCAACTCAGACAGCGATCGATTCAATGTTTCCAGATTTGTACCGTTTCCATTGTTCGTGAGCATTCCAGCTAACATCGCTGCTAAATCTACAGCCTCCGAATTTGTGGGAGTCATATTGATTGCACCTGGAGCAATTTCAACTCCGATCGGACTACCCGGCACAACAATCCGAGGCGGCTCAGATGATAGTTCATTCAATGCGCGACCGCTTGCTAATGCTAATGAGTAGTTGATTTGATCAAAATCGGTACTCGCAGGATTCGCTGGAAAATCATTCGGTAAGAATGTTCCACGAACTTCAGCATTCAGCAACACTCGAACGGGACGTGGGCTTTGAGGTCTGCCGAGAACATTCTCGATCGCGCTTCCACCAAACACACGCGGCAACAACAGCGACACAAAACCCCGAATTTCCAGCATTGGATTATCTTGAGATGCAAACCGAGCGACATCCGGTAACAACTGAATCGATGCAGTTTTCTGTGCAGGAATGACGAACTCTTGGCTAATGTAGCGTCCAGATGTGCCAACGCGCGTTAATGATAGAACAGAATTTGCACCTGCAATATCAATGATCAAAGCAGTATTACCTTCAAGCAAACGAGTCATTGCATCAGTTTGAGTCGGATTATCCGGTAAGCTAATGCGGAACTCTAGACGATATCGAAGGTCGATCGACTCTAAGTTAGAAACGGTTAGGAAATAACCTTGAACCACACGACGAGCCACAGGCTGTTGAACGGGAGGGAGCGCCATTCTTGGAGCAATCCGCTTAACGAGCAATTCAAATGTTGAAACTTCCATGCTGAACTCCAAAGTAGAAAGAACAAACGCGCAATGTTGCTTTGATTGATGCGCTCTGTTACAGTTTGGAACCAGACGCTTCAGATCACAGTGCCCAGGTGGGTAATGTTTGTGAATCAAGATATACATCTTCTTGGGCTTTAGCCGATTGAATCGCAGCGAAAACGACTGATGTATACACGATAGTACTCAGTAAATAGTTCGATCGACCACTTCCAAATATCTCAAAAGAAAGATTGTTCAAAATTGCACCTCAATGTTAGAGTGCTACTAGCGAGTCGGTTAGCCTAATTCAGAATCTTCTGAAGCGGAGGAACCAGTTTAATCGGGGCTTACGGTTGTGACCTTAGAAATTTTCTTTGCAATCCAACCGGGGACAATCTCTCAGTCCTCGCCCGTCAGCTAACTCCGTCGGCACGTTGAGAGTTTGACTCTGGAGAACCAAACCCTATGATTCTGCAACTCAATTTAGCAGCGATCTTTGTCGCTGTCGGTCAGGCTACGATGCGTCGGGCGAAACCGATCGTATCGAGCGATCGATTCATCTACCCAATTCTTGGATTTGCGGGTGTGATCGCCGTTTGGTGGATCATTGCGCTGAGTAAGCACGAATTGATGCCGACACCCCCAGAAGCATTGATGGCAAATTTGGACTATATTCTGAATCCTTTTTACCGTCGAGGCCCAGGAGACTTGGGATTAGGATGGCTACTACTCGCAAGTTTGAGAAGAGTTTTAATTGGGTTTGGAATTGGTGCGATCGTTGCAATTCCGATCGGCTTCCTGATTGGAATGTCCGAGAAAGCGATGCTAACACTCAATCCAGTGATTCAGATTTTCAAGCCCGTCTCTCCATTAGCTTGGTTGCCGATCGCACTTGCAATCTTTAACCTGGCTGATCCTTCTGCTATTTTTGTCATTTTCATTACTTCTCTGTGGGCAACCATCATTAACACTGCTTTAGGTGTTGCAAGCGTTCCGAAAGACTACTTGGACGTGGCGCGAGTGTTGGAAATGCCTTACTGGAGACGGATACTCAAGATTGTTCTTCCAGCTAGTTTGCCCTATATCTTCACAGGCTTGCGAATTAGTCTGGGAATTGCTTGGCTTGTCATCGTTGCGGTTGAAATGCTCACAGGTGGTGTGGGAATCGGCTTCTTTGTCTGGGACGAATGGAGCCGATTAAATCTTAGTTCGGTGTTCCTTGCTGTGTTAGTGATTGGATTAACTGGACTGTTACTAGATTTTGCTCTTGCTCAACTTGAAGCATGGGTGACCCATCGCCGCCGCGCATCGTAGAGGAAGAACAATGAGGAAACTATGGACGCGCCGCGATTTTCTTGCAGGAATGGGCGTATCTGCGATCGCAACAACTTTACCGTCTTGTGCAATCAACGCCAATCGCGCACCTCAAGGACTGTCTGAGGCTGCAATGTCGATTACTCCGGTCGTGAAATCAAGTGAACTGGAGAAGCCGAATTTAACGATCGGATATGTTCCCGTAAATGATTGTGCGCCGTTTGCGATCGCATGGGAGAAAGGCTTTTTTCGGAAGTATGGGTTGAATGTTCGTTTAAGTCGCGAAGCAAGTTGGGCAACTTCACGAGATGGTCTGATCTTTGGTCGCTTAGATGCTTCTCCAGTGGTTGCAGGTGCAGTCACAAATGCACGAACGGGGGCTGAAGGAGCGCGTCATGCTCCAATGTGTGCTGCAATGACCATTCACCATCATGGCAATGCGATGACGATGAATCGTGCGATGTGGGATGCGGGATTGCGTCCGTGGTTCGAGTACAACGGCAACTTAGAAGCATTCGGAAATGATTTTCGTCGCTACTTTGAAGCCTTACCTTCAGAGCGACGAGTTTGGGCAGTGGTTCTGAGTTCTGCTATCTATGAATACTTTGTTCGGTATGTTGCTGCTGCCGCAGGTGTTGATCCGCTAAAAGAGTTTCGAGTGATCATCATTCCGCCGCCTCAGATGGTGACGAATGTGAGAATCGGAGCAATGCAAGCTTACATGGTGGCAGAACCTTGGAACACTCGTGCGATTAGTGGCAATGAAGGGATTGGATTTACCTTTGCTCAAGGTCGAGAGATTTGGAACGGACATCCCGATCGCTTACTCGGTGTAATGCAATCGTTTATTGATGAGAATCCGAAGACCTATCGGGCATTGCTCAAAGCCATGATCGAAGCTTGTCGCTATTGTGATGAAAATCGTGAAGAAGTCGCCAAAATCATTTCGGGACGATCGTATACCGGAGCTAGACCAAAACTAACTCGACCTGCCATTGTTGGTGACTATAACTATGGTGGCTTTGATGGTAAAGATCGGACTGTGAAATCTGATGCGACTACATTGTTCTTTGGTATGCCAAAAGAAGTTCCGCAAGTTGCAAACGAACATTCTACGTTTATGTGGCGATCGCGGAGTCTTTGGTTAATGACCCAAGCCGCACGATGGGGACAAATCAAAGAAATTCCCAAAGATGCTGATAAGCTAGCGGAACAAGCTTGGCGGACAGATATCTATCGCGAAGTTGCAGCGGAATTAGGCATTGCTTGTCCGAGTGAAGACTACAAAATTGAACCTGCTGAAGCTTTCATTGATAAAAAAGCCTTTGATCCGAGTAATCCGGTAGGCTACCTCAACAGTTTTGATATTCGGGTGAGTCGATCGACAAACATTTATCTCTCTTAACAAGTATCGTATAGGGGTTCCTCATGACTCAGTTCAATATGGTTAACGATCGCGTTCAAGCCGTTCCTTCTGCGGTTTCAACTCCGCCATTTCTTGAAATCAGTCAGTTGCATAAAGCCTATAAGACCGGAGAGCGCGAAACTGTGATTCTCAAAGATGTGAATCTCACGATTGGAGAGCGCGAGTTTATTTCGATCATTGGTCATTCTGGCTGTGGTAAATCGACGTTGCTAAAGATTGTAGCTGGATTGGAAAAAGCAACATCCGGATCAGTGCTGCTTGAAGGTCGAGAAGTTCGTAAGCCTGGTGCTGAACGAATGATGGTGTTTCAACAGTATTCATTGTTGCCGTGGTTAACGGTGAGCCAGAACATTCGATTAGCGATCGATGAAGTGCTAAAAGATGCTTCTTCAGTTGAAAAGAAGCAGATTGTTAGTGAGCATTTAGCAATGGTGAATCTAACTGCTGCGGCTGACAAGTATCCGGATGAAATTTCAGGCGGAATGAAGCAACGAGTCGGAATTGCAAGAGCTTTAGCGACTCGTCCAAAGATGTTACTGATGGATGAACCTTTCGGCGCGTTAGATGCTTTGACTCGTGGCAAACTTCAGCGGCAAGTGTTGGAAATTTGGGAGAATCATCGGCAAGCGGTGATGATGATTACGCACGATGTGGATGAAGCAATTTACATGAGCGATCGTATTGTTTTGATGACGAATGGGCCTGAAGCGACGATCGGTGAAATTCTTGATGTTCCCTTTGCTCATCCGCGCGATCGTTCTAAAATTCGCAATTCTCCTGAATACTATCAATTGCGAAATCATGCCCTAAACTTCTTAGATTCCAACTTTGAATCTGAAGATTAGCAATCAGCTTTGAACTCCATCATCGCGCCACTGAATTGAGTGGCGTTTTTTGTCTTTAACACAAGAAGTCTACCAAGGAATTGATTATTATTGCGATCGCTGATATTCATTCCATGCCTGAACTAAGTTTCCTTGCATCAGTCCCGCCACTGCATTCAAAGTTCGGAGTTCTTTCAAATTCGGATCAAGCGCGATCGCTCGATTCAATGCTTTCTGTGCAGCATGAGGACGAAAATCATAGAGATTCACAAATGCAAGATACGCATGAGCCGCAGGATTCTTTGAGTCGATTTGAGTGACTCGTTCTAAAGTATCGATTGCAGGTTGAACTCGGCGCTTCAGAACATTCGATAAAGCAATTCCATAAGCGAACTCTAAGTTATTCGGCTCTTGTTGCAATCTGTATTCTAAAATCTGTCTCGTTTGCGTGACGTAATCTTGATTCGGATCGTATTGATTCAATTGTCCAACTTTGGCAAAAATACGATCGAGCGCTTTAATTCCCTGCGGCATCGTCGCTGCAAGGGTTCGCAGTTGAGTCACAGAATCCACTTCTGGCGCTTCAATCTCGGTACTGGGCGCGATCGTTAATCTGACATCAGGACTCTCGATCGCATAAGTAGCCCCAGTTTCGCGATTGAGATAGGCAGCCGTTAAAGTGTAAGTACCTTGAGCATTGGTGGGAGGAAGCGCGGCAATGCGTTCAGTAACTTGGAAAGACGCATCATCGGAATTGGCAGGAGCATGGAGCGTTCCAAGTGCGATCGCATGATCATGAAACCATCGCTGCGCGGTGTCTTTTGGAGTGGTATCGTCTGCAATGCGTGTCCAACTTAGTAACAATAAACCCGATCGTAATTGCTCCCAAGATCCTGACCAACGATAGGTAATCGGTAACGGTTTTCCAGGAGCGGCTTGATTTGGAATGCGAATTTGTTCGAGTTTGACTTGTTGAGCGGGTTTTGAATTTGGAGCAACTTGAACAGGAGCGATCGAGCGTCGAAATAGATTTAATTCTGTGTTGTCTGGTAGTTTCCATGACTTCTGAAGCTGAAAGTCTGGACTGGCTGTGATCGCTTGAGTAACTACGTTATAAGCTTCTGGGCGACGAATTGCACCTGCTTCTCCGGTTTTCGTCACATACCAGGAAAGCGATCGACTATCCGGTTCAATCTGCTTTTTATCGGCTCCGACTTGTCGCCCATAAACTTGGAAATTCCTGAGAACCCCTGCGTAATTCAGATTGTGCTGATTAAATTCTGGTAATGAGGGTAGAACACCGATCGTATTTTGCAAATAAGGTTCAGCACTAATCACTTCATTCACGATATCGGCTTGATGCCAATTGCTAGAAAGCACAGCATGACGCGCATGAGCCGTTTGAAGAAATCGCGGTGTGAATCCAATAGGCAACAGATTTGCAAACATGAGAATCGTTGAAAGCGCGATCGCACCCCAACGGAAGATTCGTAAGCGATCGGGAAATAGTAATAATCCTTGCGCTAACAGAATTGCCAATACTGGAAGCAATGGTGCGATATATCGATCGTCTTTGTTGACGTTTGCAGAACAAAGAATGTATGCACCAATCAGAAAGATCAGTAACCAGCGAACCGATTGCAACCACTGAACATAGATTTCGCGTCGATAGCCTCTTCGCCCTAGTCCGCCATAATCGGTTCTTTTAATCCAGCGTCCTTCGATCCATTCCCACTCTTCTTGGACGACCGATCGCTTCCAGTACAAGAATAATCCAACTAATCCGACAACAAATAGGGGAACAGAAACCAGTGCGGGTAAAGCTTTGAAATAATATGTCCAAGCAAACAAGCTTGTGAGTGGGGGATCACCTTCTGCGATCGCGCTATCCACAGTCGCCCGTCTGCCAGCAGTCAGAACAATTAGCCAATTCGTGCGATACCACGGTAAACAGATTGAAACTGCGATCACGATTCCCATCAGTAATTGAATCAATCGTCGCCATGCTTTTTTCTTGATGGCGATAATGCCAAGCCAAACGATTGGGGTAAATAAGAAAAATAACGCAGGTTGTTTACAGAGAAATGATAAACCTAATGAAACTCCAAATGCAGCAGCGTAAAACCACGATCGAAACGCGCGAATTTGGGGAAGTGAAAATGATTGTACGATCGCTAATGATTGAGTAATCGGCGCGGCTCTAGGTTGTTCAACGATTTCAGATTGTTCATTCGATCGCGGTGTGATCGTTTCCGTTGCCCAGAGTGTTAAACAAAAAAACGTAAGCGTCACGATCGCAACTAATGGAAAATCCATCAGGTAATCCAATCGAATCACGTACAAGCCTGGTAGCAACAAGCACAATACTAAAGACCAGATTGCGACTTGCAGATTAAACAATCGAGTCGCCAATCCATACACCGATCCAAGCAGTATCGCACTGTAGAACAGATTCACTAACGTCGATCGATCTTCTCCAGAACCGAATAAATGAATAAACGGCGCAGTCGTGATGTAAACCAGCGGCGGCATTTTAGAAGACAAAAGCCAAACACTTGTCCACCACTCTGAAGAAAACCATTCTGGCTGTTGAAACGCTCGCCAGTAGTTCATTGCACCCGTTAAATATTCCGCTTGATCCCAAGCGGGAACCGATCGATCCACGGCAAACCAAATGCGATCGATGATCATTCCGATCGCCCAGATTCCTGCCACGATCGCGAGTTTTGTCACCCCTATTCGTTCTTGCTGCTTTGCAACCACTCACACCAATCCCAATTCACTAAAGTTACGGAAATTTGTAGCTCATTTTGATATGAGGAATTCCCGCTTCATCGAACGGCTCACCCTCCGCAACAAACCCCAATTTTTGATAGAACGCTACTACAGATATCTGAGCATGAATTCGTAAATCAGAAATATTTTTGTTAGCCAAAAATTCTAGAGCAGTTTCTACAATTTTTCTACCAATTCCATATTTTCTTCGGTCGGCTAATACGGCAACGCGCTCCAATTTTGCCGTGTGAACATCTAAAAATCTGACTCGTGCAGTTCCAATGGCTCGATCGCCTTCATACGCTAAAAAATGCGTTGCGGATTCATCCAACCCATCAAATTCTAAGGCGGAATCGACTCCTTGTTCGTCTTGAAAAACACTCGTCCGAATCGCAACAATATTTTGGAAATCGCGCTCGAAATCCGCGACTTTAATCGAGAAATGAATCGGATCAGTATCGACTATCATGGGTTAACTTTATCTTTAATCAAAAAATCTGATGATGAGACGACTGTTTTTTGCGGTGCGAACTTAGAAGATACTAATTTATTTGCGGCTAATTTGATCAAAGGCGCAATCTCAGACCGAATCAATCGATTCATGCAACAGATCCTTCGTCCCCTAAATCCCCCAATTCTGGGGGACTTTGATTCTTGTTCCCCCAAACTTGGGGGTTAGGGGGCTTGCTACATCTGTCGCACTCAAAGAT
>JADEXW010000166.1 GCA_015206935.1 Pseudanabaenaceae cyanobacterium LEGE 13415
ATATTGGCTACCTGCAACCGCATACCGCTTCGAGTCGGATGGAAAAATTTAGACATATTTTCAATCGCGCCAACCTTTCAGAAAATGAATTATCTTTGCTGCGTGGCGTTTTGCGGCAAATCGAATGGGCGACCACAACACAAACTTCTGAAGATTCCCAGACTTGAGCGGATCAGATCTGCGAAGTCAATGTAAAATCCCTAAAACATATCGTGTGATGAAAGCGTTCTAAACTTGGAACCGCTCTTGTAAACCTTGTTCCTGACGGACGGAGAACAGCATCAATGTGGGATGATTCGGATGATTCAGTAGCAGCAAATAACGGACGAACCGCACAACGTCGCCGCTCTCGTCGTCGGGCAGTTGAGACCCCACCCAAGCCGATTCCCCTTCCGTCACGTCGGGAACGAGTGCGTAAACCAATCCCGACTGAGCGCCCGAAATCGCGTGAATTTGCAACCACTGTTCGATCGTTTCGCAATGATCGTCCTCGATCGAAGGATCGTCGCCGCCTCGAAGTCGTTCCTCCACCGGAAGTTCGGCGCACTCCAACGGTAAGAAAACCACCCGCGCCTAAAAGTCGATCGGCATTAGCATTTCTTTATGGCACTCGATTGTTAATTCTGGGTGTCGGAATTGGTGTAATTGCTGGAACCAGTTTATCGATTTGGGACCCTGCGACTCGATTGGGTGGAACGCCGCAACCTGAAAAAACGGAGCAAGCCAGTCCTTCACCCAGTCCAGCGGTTGCGTCTCAGCTTCAATTGAATCAAGAGATTACCGGGCTGAAAACGCAGATTCAAAATGCGATCGCATCTCAAACTCAGTTAGCTCCGGGCTTCATGATCGTCGATGCTGATACTCACGCTTTTGTAGATATCAACGGCTCTAATCCGATTCCCGCCGCCAGCACGATCAAATTCCCGATTCTCGTTGCCTTTTTCCAGGCAGTGGACGAAGGCAAGATTCGATTGGATGAACCGCTAACGATGCGAAAAGAACTGGTTGCGGCTGAATCTGGAGAGCTTCAAACGCTGCCTGTTGGTTCACAGTTTCCTGCGATCGAAGTTGCAACCAAAATGATCGACATCAGCGACAATACCGCGACGAACATGATCATTGATCGTTTAGGTGGCAAAGATGCGGTTAATCAGCGGTTCCAATCTTGGGGTTTAACGAATACTACTGTTCAAAATCCGCTTCCTGATCTGCCAGGAACGAATATCAGTAGTCCGCGTGATATGGTTGCACTTTTAGATGCGGTGAATCGTGGGGAACTGGTGTCAATGCGATCGCACGATCGAATGCTCACCATTATGCGGAAAGTCGTGAACAATTCACTGCTACCACAAGGATTGGGAGAAGGTTCCTCGATCGCTCACAAAACGGGTGATATTGGAACGATGCTGGGCGATGTTGGCATCATTGATTTACCCAATGGCAAACGATATCTGATGGCAGCAATGGTCAAGCGTCCACACAATGACGATCGAGCAGGCGATATGATTCGGCAAGTCTCGAAGCTGACTTTTCAGTATTTCAATCAGTTGAATGCAGCACCACCGAGTCCCGCACCGAGTCCACAAGGCGCGGAAACCCCGAAATCGACGATCGCACAACCCTAATGTTCATATAATGAGAAACGTATCGATCGTAGTTTGGCAATTATGACGTTAATCACAGTTTTAAGAGCGATTTGGATGTTTTCTGCGGTCGGAATCGTGATTTTGGTACTGCTGCATAGTCCAAAAGGCGATGGTTTAGGCGGTTTGGGCGGTCAAGCTCAACTGTTTACCAGTACCAAAAGTGCAGAAACCACGCTCAATCGTGCGACTTGGTTGCTGACGATTTTATTTATGGGAATCACCGTACTTCTCAGCGGCGGATGGCTCGGTCGTTAGGATTTCGCAGGTTTAAAGCGCATTCGATTGTTCTTTTAGCAGTCGGATGCGTTTTGTTTTGGGCAATTTCTGGTCGCGCCTTACCTGCTCCAAGAATTCATCCGCTTCCTGAAATTCTGGCGCAGTGGAACGATCGATCGGGCGATTATTTTGATCAAGTTCGGAAGACTGAGCCAGAGTATTTAATCTGGTCGCGCTTTCCAGTGAAGGTTTTTATTCAGCCTGCGGATGCTCGGAGTCAGACTTGGAACAACTTAATGATGCAAGCGGTGAAGGAATGGCAGGCTTATTTCCCGCTGGAATTCGTCGATCGACAAAATGAAGCTGATATTTTGTTTGATCGTGCTTCGATTCCATTACGCTTTCCGCCGACTGAGCGAGTTCGATTTGCAGACGCTCGATTTGAACTCTACGAACAAGAGGGGATTCTGCGACATCGAATGAAGATTCGGATTCAGCCCAATCGCCCAGAGCTTTCAATGCTAGCGGCGGCACGTCATGAACTCGGACATGCTTTAGGAATTTGGGGACATAGCCCCCTGGAAACGGATGTGATGTATTTTTCGCAGGTTCGTATACCACCTACGATTTCTGCTAGGGATGTGAATACGTTGAAACGGGTTTATGAACAGCCCACGCGATTGGGTTGGTGAGTGATTCAGATAGGCTAACTGCTCGATCGATAAACGTCGATCGATATTTCGATTTTTGCTTGTGCTTTGACAGGTTACGCTTCTTCGTTCTGGATTTGAAGCCATTGCTGAAGCTGTGCTGCACCGAAGAGTGTTTGTAGGCTTTGTTGTCCTTCGGGAGATTGCAACATAGAATTGATCGCGTCATACAACATATTGATGACAGTTGCGGCATCAGGAGAACCAATCCGCTGAAGAATCTCGATCGATTCTTGAAAATTCACGATCGCAGTTTCGTACTCACCTCGCACAATCAGCAACCGTGACAGCATTGCTAACGTTACAGCTTTTCCCTGCGCGTTGCCAATCTGTTCATAGAGTTGCAGCGATTGTTGGCAGAGGTCGGTTGCTTGTTCTAGTTGTCCTTGATAGGCGTGAATCATTGCCAGACCATATAACGTTGCTGCTTTTCCTTGCACGTTGCCGATTTGCTCAAAGAGTTGCAGCGATTGTTGATGAAGGTTGGTTGCCTCTTCGAGTCGTCCTTGATGGGCGTGGATCATTGCCAGACACTGTAATACTGCCGCTTTTCCCTGTACATCACCAATTTGCTCAAAGAGTTGCAGCGATCGTCGGTGAAGGTTGGTTGCTTGTTCGAGTTGTCCTTGGTTGGCATAGATGGTTGCTAGACACTGTAATGATGCCGCTCTTCCTTGTACGTTGCCGATTTGCTCATTGAGTTGCAGCGATTGTTGATGAAGGTTGATTGCTTGTTCGAGTTGTCCTTGATTGGCATAGATAGTTGCCAGTTGGTGTAACGTTGCGGCTTTAAGTACTTTGTTTTCTATTGAGAAACAATTTTCGGATGAACAATGTTCAAGCACTTTTTGATGAATCTCTAGAGCATATTCAGGATTACCCAACTCTTTTTCTGCAATCGCAAACTCATGAAGAAAACTTGAATTATCAGAAATAGACATTGTTTCTCTAACAAGGCTAGAAACTTCTCGGTAGCGACTTCTTCTAACCCATTGATAAGCTAAGAACTTTGCTAGTTCTCCTGAGATCGCTCCCTCTCCCCCAATCAACGCCAACCGATGAATTTCGATCGCTTGCTCTTCGGTCGCGCCCTTTTCACCTTCCCACCAAACCCGATACAATTCCCGCGCTGCTGAACTTGATCGCGCTTCCACTTCCAAGCCTTGCATCATCAGAATCCGAGGAACCCGCACCGATTCATTCGGCACAACTTCCAGCAACCCAAGCGCGATCGCTCTGTCGATCGAAGTCGATTCCGCCTCACACACCGAGGCAAACACGGATCGTGGAACCGGAATTTCAAACGCCATTCCCCGCCCCAACATCTCGATCAAGGCTTCGGGCTGCTGTCTCAGCAACTCATCCGCTAAAATCTTTGTCCGAAACTCCGATCGCTTCCCCTCCATCGCTGCCAAAATCTTCGCCTGATCCGTCTCCGAGTCGCGCAACACCAGATCCAGCCACTCCAACAGCCTCGGATTCCCATCTGAAAGCTCGATCGCTTTTTCCCGCAAATCCAGAGCAATCTCCTCAGACTGAAATGCGGCTAATCGATCGCACTTTTTCTTCAACTCTCCATCACGCAATCCCGCCAACGGTTCCCGATGTAAGAGATCGCGCATCCCCGTCCCAAAATCATATCGACTCGTGATGATTACCCGATGCGGCACTCGCGAAGATTCGATCCCTTCTAACAATCCCTTCAACACCGGAACCACAGTCGATCGCATCACCTGTACGCCATCATCGCGATTCTCTAAATTCGCCTCAAAATCATCCAGCACGATCGCAAATGGCGGAGTTCTCTCGCTCCAAATCTGCTTAAAGAACTTACTCAACTTCGCTGCTAAAGGCAATTTGCCATTCAGAATCTCGATCCCAATTTCCGATTCACACCGTCGAATCAACGCATCCAACAACCGCGCCTCAGTCAAATCGCGATAAATCACCAGCGCTTCGTATTCGATCAATCGTTCCAGCAATCGTTTCGCGATCGTACTCTTGCCCACGCCGCCCAATCCATGCAGTACCACACCCGGAGCAGATCTCAACGCCTTCAAACACCGCTGCAAATTCCGTCGCCGTCCGACAAATTCCGCCGCATTCGCAACCCGCACTCGCTCCTCAGCATCCAGAAAAAGCTGCTCAAATTGCCGCCGAGGTTCAACCACTCGATCGCGGGACGGTTTGACCAACGCCCCCCAAGCCTCGCTCGATCGCACCGCATAGAACCGTAATAACTGCCACTGCGTCCGTTCCCGTTCCGAAAGCGACTGATCTTGTGCGATCGCGCGATACGTAAACGCCAACGCCTGCACGATCGTATATCCGCTTGCCAATTTTCCATACAGCACTTTCGCCGCCACGGTCGCCACTCGATCGCCCACCGGACGACCCCAGCCCAACACCGCAGGCACACCTTGTATCACCAATTGTTCCGCAAAAGACGGAGCCGCGCCCTGTCCACCAGATTCTCCAGTTCGACACCCCGACAAAAACACCAATCGAGGCTGTCTAAATCTCAGCACTTGCGCGATCGTGTCTGCGGTGGCTTCGTCACGCTCCCCGGTGGATGTTTCCGTTACAAGATACGGTACATATTGAATCTCACCGTTCTGCGATCGCACTTTGCGAATATTGGCATGACCGGACAAATGCAGCACATCAAAATCCCCGTCATACCGCTGCCAAGTCTCCTCCAATCCGAGAATCGATCCACTCTCTTCGACCCGTAAGAGCATCGGTAAATCGTGTGTAGCATCAAGAATGTCCGACTCTTCTCGCTCAAAGTTCAGCTTGGTTTCTCCCGGAGCTTCAGGATCAGTCGCCATAAACATCACCTGAAGCGATCGTTCGGGCAATTCCTGTGGAGACGCGATCGCCTGAATTTGTCGCACAATCACGATCGGATTTGATCGCATTACAAGAAACTCATCGCGATCGCACATCGTTTCCCAAGGCAAATGCGCCAATCGTTCCTGAGTCTCGATCGCTACCACCAGTCCTTCTCGCGTTTGATCGAGGGCTTGACTCAACCATCGATCGTCACCATCGAGCCAAAAATAAAGCTGTCTGCCGACCTCCACCGGGTTGGGTTCCGCATTGTAGAAATCGGTTTTCGACTTCTTGATCAGGGTTTGAATCTGATCGAGCTTAATTGTTCTTTCGGAAATCAGCAGCGATCGACCTTGTTGCGCGGTTAATCGTGCGTGTTGCTCATCGACTAAGGAGAGGGTGATTTGCAGCGTTTTCATCGTCACGGTTGCATCAGATACGGGGCGAGTTCCAGATACTGGGAGAACAAACCATCAATGCTGAGTAGGGTTGCTTTGTAAACCAAAGCCGTTCCAATAATTAAGCGATCGAACGGGTCACGATGAATCGGAGATAAATTGACGGCTCGATGAGCAATTTCAGCCGTGAGGGGAAATAAAACAATGCCTGAAGGTTCCAATGCCTCTTGCAACCATTGATCCGTCGAACAAGGTAACGTAAGCCGTCCCCTTTGTTGAGCAAGTGCAATTTCATAACAGGATACTGGAGACACACCAACTTGAATCGCAGTTTCAATGAAGGTATTCCAATGGCTCGGAAAGCGATCAAGGTCTTGATTGATAAACCAAAACCAGAGATGAGTGTCGAGCAGAATTATTTCAGACATTCCCACTCTTGCTCATCGACAATGGGACTTACCAAATCACTAATTGTTTTTCCTTTTCCAGCAATGACTGTTGAAGGCGATCGACGTTTATACAAAGTAGAATCAGTGTTTCGTCGCGCTTTTGCAATTGATAAAAAGACAATCAGTTCCTGAATCAGATCATCAGGAGCTTGAGCAATTTCGTGTAACAGTTGTTCTCGATTCGTCATTTTGACTTTTCTGGATGGAATAGCAAACTGAATATCGTGATTCTAACCAGTTCAACTCAAGGCTTAAGACCGTGGATTATCAGATTTTGCAAGTACTTTCAGCACTTTGGCAATCTCTTCAGGTGTGGCATCTTCGATCGCAAGTCGTTCTTTTGGCGTAATGATCACCACATTTTCGATTTTGTTTTCTTCTGATCCGCTGTATTCTTCGTGCCATTTGCGGATCTGCTCTGCCATACTCATCGCGCCACTTGCAATCGTAATAATGGTAGCGATGACTTCGAGCGCTCCATCTCGTTTCACCTCGTCTGAAGTTGCCCAAGCTCCCGAAACGTCTGGTAAATTGATCAATGCTTCTGCGGCAGCGATCGCGCCTTTTCCTTCGATCGTGATTTTGATTTCTGACATGGGTGAATCTGATCTAACAACGCTACTTAAGAGAAACTACGACCTCACCTCTGTTTCCGGATGTCGCTCTTGCTTTTTATCTTAACGTCTCAAAATCAAATCAAAAGGGACACAGGATTACCCCATGTCCCCAAAGAATGACGATCGCGCTTCGATTAATTCACCGAAAGCGTCTTCCCATTCGTCTCAAAACTCACCGGGGGCAACACTTCGGTTGTAGGTTGCGCCGCAGATTTCGATCGCTTCCGATTTGATCCACCTGCTTTTGAATACTCGATGCTGGCTTTGCCGTATTTAGTTGCGACACCGCTCAACATTCGTTCTGACATTTCAGAGAGGGCTTTCTCAGTCGTTTCCAAATTCGATCTCGCTTCATCGACTTTCGATAACAGCGTATTGTACGTTTCCAGTGCGATGCGGGCTTTTTCGGTGAGTCCTGCATAGCTAGTGACCGTGAGACCGTAACCGAGATCTAGCCTTTCGTCGATCGATTTGAGCAAAGCCAAACGACGTTGAGCTTTATCGATCGCAGAAGAGCCGCGTGTTTTGAGTGCCATGAGAATCACCATCTAAATAATTTATGTTTTCTCTAAGCTAGTCCCGCTTTGCTCTCGATGAGATTCGTATTTCTATTTATTTATGTGGTTCTCAATTTAAAGCTTTCGTGTGATTCAGATAGATTTGCCTTCACATACGGAGGCGAAATCGAAAAGACACCGCTCGAAATAACAAATGCACGTCTAAAAATAGAAATTGAAGATGCCGAAATTGAAATGGCATCTTTAGAAATAACAAATGCACCTCCAAAAATAGAAATTGAAGACGCTGAAACACAGATTAGATATCTCAAAACGGTAAATGGAGAGGTCGAAATCAAAAACGCATTTCTCGATCGAGCAATTGCACATCCTGATTCAACACGGCTCATACAAAATGATGCGATTGCCATCTGGATCGTAAGCATAAGCTTCTCGTCCATGTGAAACCGATCGAATTTCTCCAACATACGCTTCAGATTCGAGATGAGCGATCGCTTTGTCTAAATCCTCAATCTGCACACACAAGCTCACCGCTGGGAATAAGGTGATCGGTGCTTTCTCTGGGGATTCTTCGACAGTCGGGCGATAAATTCCCAATCGAATTCCAGCCGTTTCAAACTCGGCATATTTGGCAGGCGTGAAAATTTGCGGCTCTTGTTGGAATAAATGACGATAAAAGTTCACCGATCGATCAAACTCAACCGCCGCGATCGTCGTCCAAGCTTTTTGGATCTTCATAAAAATACCCTTACAGACATAAGCCATTTTTAACCAAAACGTTAGATTGAATGAGAAACAGAATTGAGGAATCTGCAATGACCGCTACACTCTCTGCGCCTCAGTCCGTCACATCTTGGCTAGGTGATGAAGGCGAAGACCTACTGACCTATAAAGCGAAAGTTTCTAAAGACCTCTTGCATTTGCCGGGCCCTGATTTTCTCGATCGTATTTTTGTGCAAAGCGATCGTTCTCCTCAAGTACTTCGGAGTTTGCGCCAACTCTATTCGTTTGGACGACTTGCAAATACTGGATATATTTCGATTCTGCCTGTAGATCAGGGAATCGAACATTCCGCTGGCGCTTCGTTTGCTCCGAATCCGATCTATTTTGACAGCGAAAACATTGTTAAATTAGCGATCGAAGCTGGCTGTAATGCAGTTGCTACGACACTTGGCGTTTTGGGCAGTGTTTCGCGTAAATATGCTCACAAAATTCCGTTTATCGTCAAGTTGAATCACAATGAACTTCTTACCGTTCCAAATCAATACGATCAAGTGATGTTTGCCTCGGTTGAGCAAGCTTGGAACCTTGGAGCCGTTGCGGTTGGTGCGACGATTTATTTTGGATCTGAGAATTCGACTCGGCAAATTCAGGAAGTCAGTCAAGCCTTTGCGCTCGCACATGAGTATGGGATGGCAACGATTCTTTGGTGCTATCTGCGAAATAACGCTTTCAAGCAAGACAAAGACTATCACTTAGCAGCCGATTTGACTGGACAGGCGAATCATTTGGGAGTCACGATCGAGGCTGATATCATCAAGCAAAAACTGCCTGAAGTCAACAACGGATATGCCGCAGTCGCAAAAGCAACCGGGGAAAGTTATGGAAAAACTGATCCGAGAGTGTATAGCGATTTAACCAGCGATCACCCGATCGACCTCACTCGCTATCAAGTTCTGAATTGTTACTCAGGACGAGCAGGACTGATTAATTCTGGTGGCGCATCCGGTAAGAATGACTTTGCAGAAGCGATTCGGACGGCTGTAATCAACAAACGTGCAGGCGGAACCGGATTAATTTCAGGACGGAAGACTTTTCAGCGCCCGTTCGAGGAAGGAGTAAAACTCTTCAATGCGATCCAAGATGTGTATTTATCACCGGAGATTACGATCGCATAAAAGATACCGTAAATTTTAGGGTTTAATTTCCGGGGATCACGATAGAATCTAAGTCCTGATCAGGACACAAACCGTGATTCCCGATTTAACCTTCGCATTCTGAACATTCCCATGAAACTGGCAGCACGAGTAAGTCAGGTTACGCCTTCTCTGACCCTTGCGATCGACGCAAAAGCAAAAGCAATGAAGCGAGAAGGCATCGATATCTGTAGCTT
>JADEXW010000763.1 GCA_015206935.1 Pseudanabaenaceae cyanobacterium LEGE 13415
GCGTTTACACCACTTATCGTGAGTGAAGAGACGATAGAGAGTGATTGACTGATTTTTACCACTTCCGGTTGCTAAAATCCGATTCATTTGTATTAAAATTAACTGGTTTTACCCTGGAAAACGCTTAGAAGATAGCGTCAATCAACTTCAACGAGATTTGCGGCACTGGCTAGAACTTTGTAGAAACTTAGGGGCGGTAGCGGATGCGATCGCTACCTTTGGCAATATGTTCAACGGATGACTCTAATCGATACACCAATATTTAAGTTTGCCCATGCGCTATCTGCTGTGAATGCGGGAAGCTGCAATTGAAGAGCTAAAGCAAGACATGCACGATACCAGATTCATCACCCAAATAAGCCAAAAGAGCAGAAGCATCGAGAACAGATAGGGCGGTAACGGTCATAATTTATTTTCTTGTTGGGCTTCTTGACGACGATCGTGAATTAATTCATCAGAAAGGTTCGTATTTGCTGCACTGTCTTTAAAGATGCCGCGCAGCGATCGCAGTTGTGATCTCAGATTAGTCAGGTGAAGGGTTCCATCTGAGTTGAGGGTGAGAATAAAGCGATCTCCGGGTTGAAGACTGAGTTGATGGCGAACGGTTTCGGGTAAAACAAGTGTGCCATCTTCACCTAACACTACCGTGTGAGATTCGGACATAATAATTGATGCGAAAAATTTGATTTTAGTATAGCGATCGCAGTTCAAAACTGTAGCTTGATTGTAGCGGATGGGATCGTCAATACTCTCTTCAATTAATCCATCTTTGAACACCCAGAGCTTCCATGATGAGTTCGACAGCCAATGCAGCTAAAATCATGCCTGTAACCCGCTCTAAGATTGCAGCACCATTAATACCAATCGCTCGTAAAATCGGTTCAGCTAACAGCATCAATCCATAGGTCATGGACATAATAAGAACAACAACACAAGCAGTAATCACCTGTGATGCAATTGAATGAACGTGATTGTCCGTTAGTAGGACGACAGCCATGATTGCTTCTGCTCCTGCAATCGACGGCACTGCCAGCGGAAAAACTGCAATATCGTGACCCTTTTCAGGTGTTGCAGGTGAGTCTTGCGAAAAGCCAAAAATCATTTGCAAGGCGAATAAAAGTAAGATTAAGCCTCCCGCGACTTGCAAGGAAAGCAACTGAATTTGCATTGCGGATAGAATCGCTTGTCCGACCACGATCGATGCTAACAAAATGATGGTAGAGTAAACGATCGCCTTGAGCGCAACTTTACGACGCTGCGTCTGAGATAGAGGTGCGGATAAGGAAGCAAAAAGAACAACGGTTCCAATCGGTTCAATGGTTACCCACAAGGTTAGAAAATCATTTAGTGCTTTATTCAGCATGTCCAAGAGGTTGCATCATTCAGGCTTGGTAAGCTCTGAAAATAGCGCATGTGAGATAACAATAACAAGCGAAGTACTCGATTGAATTAGGGAAATATGGAGATTCATAGCGATTGCGATTCAAGGCTTTAGCTTGATCGCAAAGCTGTGTGAGTGGTGAAAACATGACATTTAACGGGAATTAGGGAGACAGGAAGCAGTGCTTTAACTTCTCCCCATCTCCCCGATTCTCTAACTTGCCTCAGACTTCAAAAGTCGATCGAGCAATGAAGCCGGGCGTTGAGCATATTGCCACGCAAACGCATGACGAAACGCCGCATCCTGACACGCTTGTAACTCTTCAAACCCAATCACATCTTGAGTTAAAAGCGTTTCATACTCAAACGGCAACCGCACATCGTTCAATCCTGCGTTATCGGTACAGATCGCAATATCAACTCCTGCATCGAAACACTGATCAAACACTTGTTTCAGTTGGCGAATTTCCTGAAGCGTTCCCGTTTTCAAATAAGTTGTCGGGCATACTTCTAGACATTGCTTGCGTTGTGCGACTTCTTTGAGTAAATGCGGGTAACGGAGCGGAATTTGAATGCCATGTCCGATGCGATCGAGAAATGGCAACAGTTCGGGATAGTTACCTTCGGTTTCGTACAGATGGCAAGTTGTATGCAGATTCAGCGATCGGGCATATTCAAACAGTTCAGTAAACTCGTTAATGCGCTCTGCATAATACGAATCGCCGCCTGCTAAATCGATCGCGCAAATATAGTCCGGCATTTGAGCCGCCAAATCGACGATCGCTCGATTTACCTCATACGGTAGTTTCGAGTGCATACAGAGAATCTGACTACTGACGATCGGATATTCTTTCAACCGACTGGCGCGGCCGACAATCTGAGCAATTTCGGTCATTTGTTCAATTCGACGCGACTGATCCAAAGTCGGGTTCGTTCTTAAATAAGGCGTATAACGAAGTTCTAGATACGCTAGATTCTCGAAAATGTACGCGCCTCGCATTAAACGATAGATGAAATATGGCAACGCTTCAGCGGTTTGAACCCCTTCCACGATCGTATGGAGTTCTAAATAT
>JADEXW010000007.1 GCA_015206935.1 Pseudanabaenaceae cyanobacterium LEGE 13415
CTACATAGCCGTACCTATCTCAGTTAGGACACTTTAGAAAGCCCCCCAGCCCCCAATTCTGGGGGAGCAAGAGTCTTAAGCCCCCAGAATTGGGGGTTTGAGGGCTTTCCCAAATCTTACAACTCGAATCGGATTGCTATAGAATGGGGTTCTGAGTTTATTTCTTGTCGCCCATGACTGCTGTTCGCCGCTATCACATCACGACGTTTGGCTGCCAAATGAATAAGGCAGATTCCGAACGCATGGCTGGAATTCTAGAAACAATGGGCTTTGAGTGGTCAGAAGAGCCGAATGAAGCTGATTTGATTCTCTACAATACCTGCACAATTCGCGATAACGCTGAACAGAAGGTCTATTCGTATCTGGGACGGCAAGCCCAACGGAAACAAGAAAACCCGGATATTACGATCGTGGTTGCTGGATGTGTGGCGCAACAAGAAGGTGAAACCCTGCTGCGTCGCGTCCCAGAACTCGATTTGGTCATGGGCCCTCAGTATGCAAATCAGCTAGAAGATTTGCTCGAACAAGTGTTTAACGGAAATCAAGTCGTTGCAACTGATCCGATTCACATTGTCGAAGATATTACGAAACCGAGACGAGATAGCAAAGTGACTGCCTGGGTGAATGTGATTTATGGCTGTAATGAACGCTGTACGTATTGCGTCGTTCCAAGTGTGCGTGGCGTGGAACAATCTCGCACCCCAGAAGCGATTCGGGCGGAAATTGAATCGTTAGCAGCTCAAGGATACAGGGAAATCACGCTGTTAGGACAGAATATCGATGCGTATGGGCGTGATCTTCCTGGATCAACTCCAGAAGGGCGACATTCGCATACCTTCACGGATTTGCTTTACTTTGTGCATGACGTGGAAGGAATCGATCGAATTCGCTTCGCCACCAGTCATCCGCGTTATTTCACTGAGCGATTGATCCGCGCTTGTGCTGAACTGCCCAAGGTTTGTGAACATTTCCACATTCCCTTCCAGTCTGGAGATAACGAAGTCCTCAAAGCAATGGCGCGGGGATACACCCATGAGCGCTATCGCCGGATTATTAATACGATTCGCGAGTACATGCCTGATGCGTCGATTAGTGCCGATGCGATCGTCGGTTTTCCAGGCGAAACCGAAGAACAATTCCAAAATACGCTCAAACTTGTAGAAGACATTGGCTTTGATTTGATCAATACCGCCGCCTATTCTCCGCGTCCGGGCACTCCTGCGGCAATTTGGGAAACTCAATTGTCCGAAGAAGTCAAAGCCGATCGATTACAGCGGATGAATCGACTCGTCTCGCAAACGGCGGCGGATCGTTCTCAACGTTATGCAGGACGAATCGAAGAAGTGTTAGTCGAAGCGCAAAACCCAAAAGATCCAACTCAAGTGATGGGACGGACACGCGGCAATCGATTGACCTTCTTTGCAGGCTCGATCGACGAACTGCGCGGAAAGTTAGTCAAAGTCAAAATCACAGAAGTTCGCCCATTCAGCTTAACGGGACAGGCGCTAATCGAAGTTCAAGTGTAAAAACGGAGAGGGTGGGATTCGAACCCACGGACCCTTTCGGGTCATTCGATTTCAAGTCGAACGCGATCGACCACTCTGCCACCTCTCCAGGCACTTGGATGATTTTAACCTAGTTCGGGTCAAATCTCAATCAAATGCTGCTTCTGCATTGACCTCGAAAATATAGTCGTGATCGTAAGCGATCGCATCGGGATGCCGAATGACTGAAAAACCGAAATTGCTGATCACATCGGTTGTGAATGTTGCGATCGCGATTTCGGTTAATTTTTTCTCTGATATGTCCGGTAGTTGCACAAAATAATCTCGACGCGCAAAGAATAGTTTTTCGTCTCTGGGCACAATGATTTGATTTAATCGATGCGTTTGCTGGATTGGCTTGAGATATAGCGTGATGAATTCCTCTTGATTGCGCTGGAGTCGATAGAGGCGTTCATGCTGGAGCCAACTCATGCGGAATAAGAGTTTGATGATTTCAAAGCCGAGAATGTAATTATAAATATGATTTCGTTCTTCAGTACTGACGACGACCCGCAACGCAGATTCGAGGATTAAATCAGGCTTCACTCTGGAATCCTGAGCAGAATGGATATAAAACTGGCGAATGTAATTTCTTAAAACGGTTTCGGTCAGTTCTGTTTTGATCTGAAATCGATCGAGGTTCAGCTTAACTTTTTGACGAATTTCCTGATTTTCAACCAGTTTAGAAATTAAGCCATTTGCGGTGTATTCGTCTAAAAATTCCGCTCGCACATCGGCAGATGCCCCACAGAGCAAATGACACAGAGACAGCAAATAACGGCGCTGATTCCAGGGTAAGCTTTCCGCCCAAAACTTCGCTTCGGGTGGGAGCTTTTGCAAAATATTCTCGATCGAGTCCGGATGTAGAGAATGAGTCATGGCACGATCGGCGAACAGAACACACTCGCTTATACCGAATCAATCTGTTAATGCTACAGATCCTTCGCCCCCTAAATCCCCCAATTCTGGGGGACTTTGATTCTTGTTCCCCCAAACTTGGGGGTTAGGAGGCTTGCCGAATCTGTAGCACTCAAAGATCAATTCGGTATTAGTGTTCCCATTCTCAATTGCCAATAAAAAAGCAGCGATGTTTTAGATCACTGCTTAAGAGGTGTATGCAATTGATAAAACGTATCTTCTGCTTCAGAGAGGTCATTTCGCGCTTCAGATGGAGAGTTCCATTGCGCTTTGTCTTGCTTCGTTTCGTTTCGATGTTCTCAGTATAGGAAGTTGAAAAGGCTGTAGCCTCCTCCGATTGAGTCACCCGATCGGAGGAGATTCGTCAGTTTAGACATCGTAAACGCGACACTCAGCCGCATCTGGATTCTCATCGCAATATAGATTAAAGGCAGTTTTGACATCCGATCGACGATGTGAAATTTCGGCTTGAACTTCTTCGACCGCATCCCAAGCGGTTGCACATTCACCCGACATCATGCCATTTTCGCCACAAGCTGCATGAGCTTGATTGACGAGATCATCAAGGCGTTGTTCGATCGTGATGCCTTCTTTTGCTTGAGTCATAACCTTTACCCCTTGGTTGTAGTGAAGACTGGGCTAATATCTTCAGTTTGCCTCCGGATTTTCAAATCGTGTGAACTCTTGGCTTTAATTTAAGGATTGTCTGGGACGCTGCTGACTTGTGAATTATCGCGCGATCGCGTTCGAGCAATTTGCTGCTGATGACTCTGAATTGCATCATAGATTGCAGTCTGCCGACGGGCTTGATCTCGACTGATACTATCGAAATTGTTCCCCAGTCCAGGCGCATCCCACTGATTGGTGCGTGGGTTGATGTAGGAGTAGGTACGCGCTTGTAGAACGGCTTCGGAACCGCGTAATCCTTGGGCGTAGGCTTCTCTTAATCGATCGATATATCCCCCTTGCTCTAATGCAGCTAAGGGAGCTTGATTGGCAAGATCAATTCCATTCAATTGCTCTTCCAATCCCAGTCGCAAGCCGACAGATCGGGCAGATTGTGCGATCACTTCATACTGCCCACGTAAGCGAGTGAGTTGACGACGATCGGCTTCATCAGGAGACCCTGCTCCATGTTGGTAAGAAAAGCTTCCCATGTTCCACACTCCGTTGCCCGGATCGGTGTGTCCATAATAAGCCCAAGTTCTACCTCCATCAGGGGTACGAGTTCCTTCAGCACTTCCGACCGCTTTGGCAACTAAAGAATCAGAACCTCCATCGAATAGATCATCGGGAGCCATTGCGACTAAGCGATCGCTACTCTCAATCACAATCGATCGAGGAACAATCGAAGTCGAAACAGTCGGCTCTTCTGGGGCAGGAAGTTGAAACGTGATTGCAGCTTTAGTCTGTGGCGTGGGTTTTGAGATCGGTTTATCGATCGTTTTAGAAGAATCCGGGACAGATTGAGAAGCTTTGGGATTGAAATTGAGTAATCCTTGAGCTTGCGTGGATCTTGCTCCAGACAATGTGAGAACAATCACGCTCATCATCAAAGAAACAATCTTTTTCATCGTGGCTTTAGGGTACGTTGCAGTAAACTTTTATCGGGTTCAACGAGTGCCCAACTGTTATCGGCTTGCTTGAGCAAAGTGGCAAATTGCAAGAGTTGTCCCGTTGCAATTTTGTCTCCTTCGCTTAGAGCGCCAAGCTTGGGTTTTTCCAGTCCACAGAGGCGAAAGAGATAACCGGGCGTGTTTGCACCGGAAAAGTATACACAGCCGCGCTTATCGATGTAAGCGTTGCCGTCTGAGGGTGCGTAGACTGCTCTGCCATTTAACGCGATCGAGATGTCTCCGAGTCCTCCAACGACTTTTGATCCAGCAATGTCATCTCCGGGTTTAAGTTGCCATTCTTGGTAGAGTTTTGGTTCTGGCAGGATGTTCTCGGTGGGTTGTGGAGCAGAACAACCAGACAGAAGCAATAAGATGAATGCAAACCTGGTTAGTTTGTGAGTGCGATGGATTCTTCGCCCCCTAAATCCCCCATTCTGGGGGACTTTGAGGAGCTGAAACTCTTTAGGCTGAAGTCCCCCACTCGTGGGGGATTTAGGGGGCTTCCAAGATCTATAACACTCAAAAATCAAGTTCAAATCAGCGAATCCAGAAACGATAGCCTTGGTATTGATTGCTTTCATACGAAACCACAACATAGGTTTGAGAAGTGGCTTTCTCCAGGGCATCAGAAGCAATTCGATAGACTTCGCGTTCAGTCGGGGTTCCGGTTCGTAATGAAGTTTTGGGCAGGACACAGTAAGGCTCTTTTAACAGTTTGCGAACAGCTTCTTTTGAGTTACCAATTTCGACTTGCAGCAGTTTAGCAAGGTCATCTTTAGAAGTGGATTGTTGCGATCGCACATTTCCCTGACATTCCAAAGATGCTTCTTTACTCCCAAATGAAGGAAGTCCCATTGCTTGAAAAAAAATCCCCAGTGCTAATAGTCCTGCAACTCCCGCAAGTAGCTGATTGGAGTTGAGTTTTTCGATCATAGTTTGCCTCCTACGAACAATCCCAATGTCACTAATAACAATCGGTAGATCCCAATCCGATTGGCTTGAGGAATAAACAATGCTGCATATGCCGCTAACAAAGCGGGAACGAACATGAGCAAGATCACAGGAAACTTCAGAATCGGGAGCAAGGTGATGAGATAGCTCAGTCCGACTCGTAAGCCTGCGGCAGCTAACACCCAGAGTGCAGCATCAATCACAATTCCCGAATTCTGATCCGGCAGCTTTAAGAGTTGCTGCATGATTCGGTGTATCGGTTTGCTCCGACGACGCGATCGCGCACTTGGAATGTTGGTTGTTGGGCGGAACGGGGGAATCGAAGGCTGAGGAGGTTTAACCGTCGTTTGGGTAGGACGAGGAGGTTCGAGCGGCAATCTTACGTTTGAGGAATTCGATCGCGCCATGTCCTGTTCTTGCAGTTTCTCAACAGTCGCTTTGAGGTCGTCGATCGCTTCCCAGGTTGCATTCAATTGTTCGTTAAACTGGGTGAGAACGGCTTCGATCGAAGGAGTGGCTTCCCACGTTAGCTTGACGCGCGTTGAGGCGGATTGATTCGGCGTTTTGTTCGTCGCTTGGCGCTTGGTTGTTGGCGCTTTTTCAGTTTTCGTTGTGCGGCGTTTTTTTGTGGGGGGCGCTTCGGTGGTAGACTCGTCGAGCGATTCACCGCTGATCGGATCAGCGATCGACTTTGCAGGTTGCCGTTTGATGCTCGGCTGAGTTTGAGTAATCCGAGTAGATTGGCTTTCTGTTTTCACTTCTGTCATCGCGGCTCCTTGGGCAAGTGAATCTCTAGTACGATAGTACTATTAATAGTATTAATGTGCTATTCGCCAGAAGTCAACCGTATTTACGAAATTCAATTCAAGAAAATTTGCCTTATCACAAAACGCTGTACTTTTGTCATCATAAGTACAAAAATTGAATTTTTTGTGGCTTACAGTGGAAAAAAGCGACGGAGGGCTGTCATGGGCTTAAAAACGCAAGTCGAAATTTTTCCACTCGAATCGATTAAGGGCGGAATGGCAGAGTTTTATACGCCGCAGTCGAGTCATGAAACGATGTTGGTGAACATTCCCGCAGGCACGATCGATGACTTATTCGTTCATCGCACTCAAACCGATCAACTGCTCGTCGTGCGCGGGAGTTTTATCTTAGTCGTGTTACAAAATCGTAAGTATCAATACATTCCATTAAGCGAAGATCAGCCACAAGTCGTCAAGATTCCGCCCGGAGTACCGCATGGGGCGATTAATCTGAGCGATTCACCTTGTGTTTTAGTCAATGCAGTTTTGCGACACAGGGCATCAATCGATCGCGATTATCGCCCATTGCGTCGCCCGATCCCCTACGATATGAATAAAGCTCTTGAACTTCAATACCTTCATCGTCCAAGTCTTGCTTAACAAATTGATTTTAATCTTGACTCTGCCGTAGATAATAGGCATATTGCGCCGTTCACTTGTGGTTTCATGCCTCTTACAATCCTTGTCGCAGAAGATGATCTAGGAACCCGCCTATCGATCAGCGACTACCTCGAATGTTGTGGATATTCCGTGGTCTCGGCAGAGAATGGGAAAGATGCGATCGCGCTGCTCGAAACCTGTCAGCCGCATTTGATCGTGACGGATGTTTCGATGCCGCTGATGGATGGGTATGAATTGGTGCGGCAAGTCCGGAAAAAACCGGCACTGCGATTGTTGCCGATCGTATTTCTGACCGGACGGACGGACACGGATGATCGGGTGCGGGGATACCAGCTTGGGTGTGATGTGTATTTGGCGAAACCGTTTGAATTGCCAGAGTTGGGCGCGATCGTGCGGAATTTGCTCGATCGCAGTCAAATGATCGAAACGAGTTGGAGATCGAGACAGGATTTCGAGACTTCTGAGGCGGAGCGGGAAAGACCGATTTCAGATCTCAAGATTGCATTTACCGATCGTGAAAAAGAAGTGTTAGCGCTGCTGAGTGATGGACTGTCGAATATTCAAATTGGCGATCGATTGCATTTGAGTTCGCGAACGGTTGAGAAGCATGTGAGTAGTTTGCTGCGGAAGACTGAGACGAACAATCGGGCGGAATTGGTGCGATTCGCGATGGAACATCATCTCGTGTTGTAGTTCAAACCTTTCGACCTAGGATAATCACATCTCGATCGACTTCCCACGATCGCGCAACTTGCGGTAAATAACCCCATTGCTCGAATCCGAATTTTCTCAACAGCGCAATACTGGGGGCATTTTCCGCGAAGACGATCGCAATTAAAGTATGAATTCCAAGCTTGGGGCATTGGTCGATCGCATGAGTTAATAAGGCTTGTCCGACTCCTTGCCGATGAAACTGAGGAGCGACATATAAGCTAATCTCAGTCGTCGATCGATAAGCGGCTCGTCCGTAGAACATTCGTAAACTGAACCATCCCGCGATTGTCCCTTCGCGTTCTAATACCCAGAGGGGGTATTGTTCGGAGTGACTGTGAAACCAGGCTAAACGGCTTTCGACTGTGACAGGTTCAACATCAGCCGTAATTATCTTGGTTGCAACTGCGTGATTGTAGATTTCGACGATCGCGCTGAGGTCGGATTCGATAGCAGTTCGGATCATTGCGGCGTAACTTGTTGAGACATCCAGTGTAAGTATGGGTGCGATCCTGCCACGATTGGAAGCGCGATAATTTCGGGGACTTCGTAGGAATGGAGATCGCGGATTTTCGCTTCGAGATCAGGAAAGCGATCGAGATTAGATTTAATCACAAGTTGCCATTCTTCGGATTGTTCGATCTGGTCTTGCCAAGTGTAAATCGATTGCACCGGAAAAAGGGTGACACAGGCAGCTAACTTTGAAGTAATCAGCGATCGAGCAATCTTTTCTGCTTCGGATTTGGAAGCTGCGGTGACGAGAATTACGCCAAACTGTTGGTTTTCCTCAGTCATTGCCTCGTTAAAATAAAGCCATCGACTTTAGTTTATCGCGACATCATGAGCAAAAAGATCCTATTAACACTCGTTTGGATTGGGTTCGTCGGATATGCGTTTACGCTGGCTCCCCCTAATCAGCCCGATACATTTGAGCTAATTAAGAATCTATCCACATTGAATGTTGAAGGGATTAATCCGCTGATTGTGGCATTGTTCAACATTATGGGCGTGTTGCCGATGGCGTATGCTTGCATCACGTTTTTAGATGGTCGATCGCAGAAAATTCCAGCTTGGTTTTTTACGCTCACCTCATTCGGTGTCGGAGCATTTGCGCTATTGCCGTATCTGATTTTTCGTCAACCGAGTCCGACGTTTATTGGACAAAAGAATTGGTTTTTGAAAGTGCTAGATTCGAGAATTACTGGAGCCGCGATCGCACTGGGTGGCATTGGTTTATTTATCTATGGCGTAACCAATGGAGACTGGAGCAATTTTGTTCAACAGTGGCAAACGAGCCGATTCATTCATGTGATGAGTTTGGATTTCTGTTTGTTGTGTGCGCTATTTCCGATTTTGCTACAGGATGATATCAAACGACGTGGATTAGAGAATTCTCAAGCGTTCAAGATTCTGTCATTTGTTCCATTCTTCGGAGCATTAATTTATTTGGTCTTGCGTCCACCCACGATCGAACAATCGATCGCAGTTTCTCCTGAGCAAGTTCCCGCAACATGAATTGGCAGAATCCACCGAAAGAGTTGGAATTAGGCGCGAATGATGTTCATGTTTGGCAAGTAGATTTAGATGTGACTGCCTTCCCAATTGAGCTTCTCTCTACCGATGAACAATCGAGAGCGAATCGATTTAAGTTCGAGCAACATCGGCAGCGATTTATTGCAGGACGGGGATTTTTGCGATCGCTGCTGGCTCGATATCTAAATACTGATCCAGCAATTCTAGAGTTTGACTATGGTTCGCATGGAAAACCTTTTTTGAAAGATTCGTCAATTCAGTTCAACTTGGCGCATTCAGAGAACTTGGCTTTGTTCGCTGTGAGTGTCGATCGAGCAATCGGAATTGATATTGAATACATCCGAACCATTGACCAATTAGATGCCTTAGTTCAACGGTTCTTTTTACCTTCAGAAGCTCGAACGATTCAAGCACAGCCAGAATTATTTTTTCAGTATTGGACGTGCAAAGAAGCGTTCCTAAAAGCGACTGGAACTGGACTATCGAAGCTAAAGGAACTAGAAATCGATCGAACACAGTTGAAAACGATTCCAATTGAAGCGCGACCGCAACAATGGCAACTTCAGGAGATAGCTATCAATGATCAATTTGCCAGTGCGATCGCGGTTGAGTGCAATTGTCCTACACTCAGTTTTAGCTACTTTTTAGGCTCACTATGATTGATACAGTGTTGTTGAATGATTGGTATCCGGTTGCTCGATCGAGCGACATTCAAGCTGGAACCGTTCGATCGATTCGATTGTTTGATACCGATTTAGTCTTGTGGCGTGGAGAAAATACTGCGGTGATAGCATGGCTCGATCGATGTCCGCATCGGAGCGTAAAACTCTCGGCTGGAACGGTTGAAGCAGATACTTTAGTCTGTCCATATCATGGACTTGCTTTTGATGCTCAAGGACAATGCGTCAAAGTTCCAGCACACCCAAACTATGTTCCACCGAAACAAGCTTGTACTAAAACACTGTCAGTTGTGGAGAGATATGGTGTAATCTTTGTTTCGTTGGGGCATCCAGTCCAAGAGGTTGCACCCTTTCCAGAATGGGATGATCCGAACTATAACACCTACATCAGCGGAGGACATCGATTTCGCTGTAGTGGATTAAGAGCGATCGAGAACTTTCTCGATGTTGCTCATTTGCCGTTTGTTCATGCTGGAATTCTTGGAGTCCCAGAACAACCGACGATCGAAGACTACGAAGTGAAGACAATCGACACTGGTATCTATCTGAAGAACATTCAGATCTGGCAACCTGATCCCGATGGAACTGGAGAACCGGGAATTGCAACGTATGACTATTGGACACTTCGACCGTTAGTAGTTGCACTGAAAAAACAGCGATCGGATGGGCAAACAATGGTCTTACAGTATTTTGTGACTCCCGTTTCAGAAGAAGAATGTATCGGCTGGATGTGGGGCGCGTTGAACTATGCCCATGACATTCCTGAAGCGGATTTGGTTGCATTTCAAGACAAAGTTGTGCTGCAAGATGTGGCGAACTTAGAATCACACAATCCAAAACGGCTTCCGCTTGATCCACAGGCTGAATTCCATTTACCCAGCGATCGAGCTTCTCTCGCCTATCGCAAATGGTTAAAACAACTCGGCGTAACTTATGGAACGGTTCGCGAATTGTGAATTTCTTTCTTAGGGTATAAGTTCATCTCATTCATTTTGGTGTAGTCTTAACTACGCTTCCCTGAAATCAGGAAACCAACGTGCCGCCCTCGTCAGAAATCACCGAAGCAACGGTTCGCATTACTGAAGCCTTATCGCACCGTCCTGTCAGACAGCCCGATTTTGAGGCGGAAAGTCGCGCCCTGCAAATTCTTGCCAAACAACTCGCAGGAGACAGTCGATCGCTGCTCAAAACATTGACTACACTGGCACTCGATCTCTGTCAGGCGGATAGTGTTGGTGTAAGCTTCGCACAATCCACGAGCGAGGGTGAATGGCTCTATCGTTGGATCGCAATTTCAGGAACACTTTCCGACTACGAAGGAATGATTGCACCTGATAATAATCCCTGTGCATTCACCCTCAAACGCCAACAGCCCCAACTCTATCGTGATGCTGAACGATATTTCAGCTATCTCCAGCAAATAAACTATCCCCTTGCTGAAACGCTCCTGATTCCCTTGTTCGCAGATCAGCAACCTTTAGGAACAATTTGGCTGGTGACGCATGATCCCGATCGACATTTTGATGCCGAAGATCAGCGGCTCATGACAAATCTTTCTGGCTTCCTGAGTGCTGCTTTGGCAAATCTCAGAGCGAAGCAGCTTGCCGAAGAACAATTGCAGCAAAAACAAGCCGCACAACGCGCGATCGATCAATTTGCCCAACGCGCGATTAACATTCTTGAAAGCACGACGGATTGTTTTGTCTCGCTCGATCACGATTGGCGCATTACCTATGTGAATCGAGCAGCCGCAGAATTGAACCATCTTTCACCTGAAGATATGATCGGTAAAACGCATCAGGAGATGTGGTCGTGGTCAGTCGGAACAAACTTTGAACAGAACTATCGACACGCAATTGCAACTCAGACTCCAGTGCATTTTGAGGCGATGTTTGAACCCTCAAAGGTATGGTTAGAGATTCATGCGTATCCTTGTAGTGATGGGTTGAATATCTTCTTTCAAGACATTAGCGATCGTAAAACGACTGAAGCGACTCTCAATCGACAGGTTGCAGAAATTGAAGCGACCTACAACACGGCTCCGATCGGGCTAATTGTTCATGATCTAGCATTTCGCTGTGTTCGACTGAATCAACAATTAGCCGACATTAACGGATGGTCGATCGAAGACCATTTGGGGCGCACGATTCGCGATATTCTTCCAGAGTTGGCAGATGAAATTGAGCCGATGTTGCAGCATGTGGTGGAAACGGGCGAACCCATTCTAGATTTTGAAATTACGGGTGAGACTGCTGCACAACCCGGTGTTAAGCGCATCTGGCTTGCAAGCTGGTTCCCTTTACGCGATGGGCAAAACCAAATTATCGGCATCAATGCAGTAGTGCAAGACATTACCAACCGGAAACAGGCTGAAGCGAGACTGAGTGAAAGTGAAGAGCGATTGCGGTTAGCGCTCATTGCTGCAAATCAAGGATTGTATGACTTGAATGTGCAGACTGGAGACGCGATCGTGTCTCCCGAATATGCTCAGATGTTGGGCTATGATCCAGCCACGTTTGTCGAAACGAATGCTGCATGGCGAGAACGGCTTCATCCTGATGATTGGGAAAGAGTCAGTCAAACGTATATTGATTACATTGCAGGCAAAACGAGCGAATACCGCGTTGAATTTCGCCAACGTACTCGATCGGGCAATTGGAAATGGATTCTCTCACTCGGAAAAATTGTTGCTTGGGATAGTGAAGGGCAACCGCTAAGAATGCTCGGAACGCATACTGATATTAGCGATCGTAAAGCGGCGGAAGCTGAACGCGAACAGCTTTTATTGAGAGAACAAACTGCTCGTGAAGAAGCTGAGAAAGCGAATCGCATCAAAGATGAATTTCTCGCTGTTCTTTCGCATGAACTCAGAACCCCGTTAAATCCCATTCTCGGCTGGATTCGGCTCTTACAAACCGGAAGACTCGATCCGGCTCGAATGCAGCAAGCGTTGAGTACGATCGAGCGCAATGCTCAACTGCAAACCCAATTGATTGATGATTTACTTGATGTTTCGCGAATTCTCAGAGGAAAGCTGAAACTCAATGCGGCTCCGGTGAACTTAGTAACCGTGATCGAATCCGCGATCGAGACGGTTCGGCTTGCTGCTGAAGCAAAATCGATTCAAATTGAAACGACATTTCAACCTGTTGGAACAGTCATGGGTGATGCAGGACGATTACAACAGATTGTCTGGAATTTACTCACGAATGCAGTGAAGTTCACTCCGAATCAGGGACAAGTAACAGTTCGTTTATCTGAAATCGATCGCGATGCTCAAATTCAAGTGATTGATACGGGAAAAGGAATTAGTGCAGCATTTTTGCCGCAAGTGTTTGAGCGATTCCAGCAAGCAGATTCTTCGACGACTCGGCAGTTTGGTGGATTGGGATTGGGACTTGCGATCGCACGTCAGTTAGTCGAATTGCATGGCGGAACGATTACCGCAGACAGTTTAGGAGAAGGGCAAGGTGCAACTTTTACCGTTCGATTGCCGTTGATTCACTCTGTTCAAACTATTTCACCTACTATTGATTCGCTTAAACAATCGATCTCGCTCAAAGGAAAACGAATTCTAGTGGTTGATGATGAGAAAGATGCGCGGGAACTTGTGCAGTTTATTCTAGAACAAGAAGGCGCGATCGTGACTTGTGCAGCTTCCGCGATCGAAGTTCTGCAAATCCTCGAAAATCAGCCGATTGATCTCTTAATCAGTGATATTGGAATGCCAGATTGCGATGGGTATCGACTCTTAGAGAAGTTGCGATCGCAAGGAAAAGACTATCCTGCGATCGCGCTGACAGCTTATGCGAGTGAACTGGATCATGCTCGATCGCGTCAAGCTGGATTTGCAAAACATTTGACCAAACCGCTTGATCCACAAGGGTTGATTGATGCTGTTTCAGCTTGTCTGGGTTGAAGTTGGCTCGATCACTTCGTTTGGGTCGGCTAATGCCCCCTAAATCCTCCAAATTTGGGGGACTTTGAAGGGTGAAAGCGCTCTAGAATTGAAGAATTTTTTCTAGCTCAAAGTTTCCCAGAATGGGGGATTTAGAGGACGCATCAAACTAGGGTGAGAACAAATCAAGGTTCAACACTCATCGAGTTTGCTCTAGTAACTTCGTCGCAGCATAAATCGCATCAATGTGCGGCGTTGGAATCTGGGTTAATCGTCCCAATTCCGCAACAGATCCCACGATCGCATCAACTTCTGTCGATCGACCTGCCTCAATGTCTTGCAACATGGAAGTTTTATGAGCGCCAACTTTTTCGGCTCCATCAATCCGCTGTTCTAAGGTAATGCCAAATTCAATTCCGAGATGGTGCGCGATCGCTTGAGCTTCTAGCATCATTTGACGAGCTAAATCGCGGGTGAGTGGATTTTGGCAAATCTCGACCAATGTTGCACGAGTCAAGGCACTAATCGGATTGAAGGCTAAATTTCCCCAGAGCTTTACCCAAATCTCAGTGCGAATCTGAGTCCGAATCGGAGCTTTGAATCCTGCTTGTTTGAGCGTTTGAGCTAATCGCTGGAGTCGATCGCTTTTGCTGCCATCAATTTCTCCGAGCGTAAAGCGATCGCCTTCAATTTGTTGAATGACACCCGGTTGAGCAATTTCCGCTGCTGGATAAACCACAGTCCCAATCACGCGATCGGCTCCGATATTCGCTTCTACAGTGCCAGCCGGATCAACCGCTTGAATGCGAGTCCCTTCATACGCGCCGCCATGTTTGCGAAAGTACCACCAAGGAATGCCGTTTTGAGCCGTCATCACCATTGTTTCTGAGTGATACAACTTTGGCAGTAAGGGAGCGATCGTAGGAACACTCTGCGCTTTTAATGCCAGAATCACTACGTCTTGCGGCTCTACTGCACTAAAATCATCGGTGGCAAGCGTAGGAGTTGCAACTTGAGTCGAACCATCTGCCATGATTAGCTTTAAGCCGTTCTGTTGAATTGCGTTCAGATGGTTTCCGCGAGCAATCAGCGTGACTTGTTCGCCAGCGATCGCGAGTTTTGCGCCGAGAAATCCCCCGATCGCGCCTGCTCCAACAATGCAAATTTTCATAACCCGAACTAAGCCTCAATTTCAAGCAGTTTCGCCATTGATAAGCGCTGAAGTTTCCCAGTTGCCCCACGCGGAAGCTGATCGAGAATGTGAATCTGATGCGGCACTTTGAAATCACTCAGACTTTCTGCACAGTGTCCCTTCAATTCTTTCTCAGTCGCATCGCTTTTGAGAACAACTGCGGCATGAATGTCTTCTCCCAGCGACTTGTGAGGCACAGCAAAGGCAAGTGCTTCTGCAACGGCAGGATGCCGTAATAGAACATCATCCACTTCTAAGGGTGAAATCTTCTCGCCGCCGCGATTGATCAATTCTTTGATGCGTCCGGTTAAGCGCAGATAACCATCTTCATCGATCGTGCCTTGATCACCCGTCCGAAACCATCCATCCACAAACGCGGTTGCATTTGCAGTTGGATTGTTCTCATAGCCATCAATCACATTTGCACCTTTGATGACCACTTCTCCAAGTGCGCCTTGAGGCAGTAAGTTTCCTGCTTCATCCATCACACCCGCTGCAACTCCATAACCAAATCCAACCGTTCCTGGTTTGCGAACTTTTGGAGGTAGGGGATTCGTTGTCATCAAGTGAGCCGCTTCGGTCATGCTGTAAGACTCTAGCACCGGAGCATTCAAGGTTGCTTCCAATTGTTCAATAATCACCGGGGGCAAGGGCGCACTGCTCGATCGAATAAATCGAAACGGATTTGCTTTTACGATTTCTGAGTTACGACTTGCACGCGCCAAAATCATCTGGTGCATCGTCGGCGCAGCAGAATACCAAGTGGGATGATATCGATCGACGAGTTGCCAAAATTCCAGCGCATTAAAGCCGTTTGGACAGACTAGAGTTCCACCCGAAGCTAAGGTTGAGAGCAAACAACCTACTAAGCCATGAATGTGAAACAACGGCATCAAACAGAGCGTTGTATCTTCGGAGGTGAGTTGATAGGCTTCAATGATGTTTCGAGCCGAAGCAATGAGATTGCGATGTCGAATCGGAACTCGTTTTGGACGGCTGGTGGTTCCGCTGGTGTGCAAGATCATCGCGACATCATCTTCGGTCGGTGCAGAAGAAGTGGTTGGAGTTGCTTCTCCGCGTACCAGTTCAAAGTTTAATGTTCCATCGGGTTGAGCGATCGCTTGAATCAATCGCATTTCTGGAGGGGCAGCCGCGATCGCATCTTCAACCGTATTCGGCAGAGTGATTAATGCTTTCGCTTGGGTGTCTTCGTAGTAAAAAGCAAATTCTTCTGTTTTGTACTTCGGATTGAGTGGAGCAGCCGTCGCACAAAGAGTTGCTGCGAGGAAGGTTAGAACCATTGCAGAACTATTCGGCATCGCGATCGCAATTCGATCTCCAGACTGTAAGCCGAATTGCTGCAATTGGCTGACTAAGTGATTGAGATTGTCTCGGAGTTGTTGGTGAGTGAGAGTGGGGCGATCGGGAGCAACTAACGCAGGTCGATCATTCTCTCCGGTAAGCAGATCAAAGATATTCATGGAATCGGTTGCTGAAACGTGATGTTGATCAAATTTAGCGCTTCTTCAGGCTGTCATTGCGAATTGATGCGATCGTTCGGTTGCTCTTGTTGTGATTGGCACGACTCGACAATGCTCTTTTGGAATCGAAAGATACATCTCATCGCCCACTCGATGCCGAACATTCGGAGAAGTGACGACGCTCAAGCGCACACTACTGTTGGCAATCCGAACCTGATACTCTCGAAACTCTCCAAAGTAATCTTGATGTTCAACTGATGCAATAAAGCAATTCATTCGCACATCATCGGTCGGACAATCGATCGGATCAAGCACGATCGAATGAGGACGAACACTGAGCGCAACATCTTGCCCAACGCTCACTCCCGGAGCCAGATCATCTGCCGCAATCAACACGCCACCGACATCAACTTGCTGCGATCGCATTAATGTTCCAGGCAGAACATTACACCGTCCGATAAACCGCGCCACAAATTCAGTTGCAGGCGTTTCATAGATTTCTTCAGGTGTTCCTGCTTGCTGGATTCGCCCTTCAGACATGACCACAATGCGATCGGACAGCACCAATGCTTCTCCTTGATCGTGAGTTACATAAACGGTTGTCAGTCCGGTTTCATCATGAATTCGGCGAATTTCATTCCGCATTTCATCCCGCAAGCTTGCATCTAAGTTCGACAAGGGTTCATCAAGCAGAAGGATCTGCGGCTCAATCACGATCGCACGTGCTAATGCGACTCGTTGTTGTTGTCCTCCAGAGAGTTGAGACGGATAGCGATCGGCAAGTCGATGCAGATGCGTAATTTCTAACGCTCTTGTGACTCTCGATCGAATCTCGTCGCGGCTCATGTGACGGAGTTGCAAGCCAAATGCCACGTTTTCAAACACAGTCTTATGTGACCAAATTGCATAGCTTTGGAAAATCATCGACATATTGCGCCGCTCTGGAGGAACAGTCCGTTGCTTGGTTGAGACGGCACGACCATCGACCAAAATCTGTCCATCATCGGGAGACATGAAGCCTGCCAACATCCGTAGCGTCGTTGTTTTACCACAGCCTGAAGGGCCCAACAGTGCAATCAATTCGCCATCTGCAACATCTAGATTAATGCGATCGACAGCGGTGTTCTGACCAAAATACTTTGTCAACTGGTCGAGTGTAATGGATGCCATGATGTTCACCTTCTAAGATTTTTCGAGCATGAAATCTTCACCGAGCAAGCGATATGCTAGCGCTACCGCGCCAAAGACTAGCAACAGCATTAAAACGCCCAATGCTGCAACTCGTTCAAAGCTGCCTTCTGTGACTAAATCAAACAACACTGTCGCCATCACTTGTGTATTGTTACTAAACAGGAGAATGGCACAACTCAATTCCCGCACTGACAAGATAAAGACCAGGATAAATCCACCAATCAAGCCCCGTTTCACTAAGGGGACAGTAATGTGCTGTACGGTTTGAATTTGTGTTGCTCCAAGGTTTCGAGCCGCAAGTTCCATTTCAGGATTGATGCTTTTGAAGATGTCACCCGCATTGGAAAACGCGATCGGAACAAATCGAGTGGTATACGCCACAATCAAAATCAATCCGGTTCCAAATAGAACAATGGGCGGACGAGAATAAGCGGCAAAGATTCCCACTGCAATTACAATCCCTGGAATGGCTAACGGAATCATTGGCAGGAAACCGAGAATACGCCAACCTTTCACCAGTCGATGAGTCACGATATATGCGATCGCAATTCCAACGACCATCGCGAACAAGGCTGCTGCTGCGGAGTACGTCAGCGTATTGATAATCGACAGTCTTGTAAACGGTAATCGGAACAAGACATCTTCATACCATTGCAAGGTCATGTTCGAGAACGCAAAGGGTTGTCCCCAAGCTTTCGACAGCGATGTTCTGAGCAGCATGTAAAACGGTAAGAACAAAGACAGCGTAGAGACAAGCAGACAGAATCCTAAGAAAGCCCAACGCCAAGATCCAACATCGATTAGGCGTTTGCGTCCCCCTTTTCCGGTCAGTGTTGTGTAGCCTTTATTTGCTAACAATCGCCGCTGTATCCATAGCAGAACTAAAGTAATTCCAATCAGCAACATTGAGAATGCAGAAGCTAACTCAACATTCGGCGGAAATTGGAACTGTTGCCAAATCTCAGTTGTAATGATCGGAACTCTAGCAGGAACCAGGATTAAAGTGGGAGAACCGAAAAGCGCGATCGCTTCCAGAAACGAAAGCAGAAATCCCGACAGGATCGATGGCAATACTAACGGCAGCGTGATCCGAAACATGGTTGTGAACTTTCCAGCACCCAGAATGGTCGCTGCATCTTCTAGCTCAGAAGAGACAAATTCGAGTGCAGAACTGGTGAGCAAAAACGCATACGGATAGCTATAAATTCCCACTACAAAAATCGCGCCCCACATCGAATAGATGTTAAACGGACCTTGGGCTGCACCTGTGAGGCTGACAAAGACACGATTGAGCCAGCCTGAATTCGGAGCCGCTAAGAGAATCCAAGCAATCCCACCTAAGAAGTGCGGTGTGGTGAATGCAACGAGTAACAGCGTTCGCATCAAGCCTCGCGCGGGAATGTTAGTCCGAGTAATCATCCATGCCATCGGAACCCCGATCGCAACACTCATGATTCCTGTTCCAGTTGCTAGAATCAGCGAATTGCCTACCGCTTGTAGCAATCGAGAACTCTGAAGCACTTTGAAATAGTTTTGCAGCGTAAAGCCACCTACTTGCGGAATCGAGAAACTCCGCACAATCAGCCAGAATACAGGCAACCCGATTAGCACAATCAAAATGGCAATCATCAGTGCCCAAAAGAATGGGGAATAGTTCCATTTGCCTTTTAGCTTGCCAATTTTGCGCGGCGGAGAGCCGGGTGCAAGCGTTGGAGTAATTGGATTCGTCACTGTCGATCGCTCCTTCGTTTCATCAAGTTTGTAAACTGTTCTAAGCGCCAAATTTGTCGCGCCATTTGTTCCGAATCTCAGGAATTCCCGCTTGAATCTGTGCAGGAGTCGGAATCAAAGGACTCATCTCACTGATCGTTCTTGCTCCCGCCACTTTGACATCCGGTCTCAGCGGTTGTTCATTGTATTTCGCAACCAGTTCTGCATATTCCTGACTCATGAGAAAGTTCATGAACAATCGAGCCGCATTCGGTCGGGGAGCATCTTTGAGAATCCCGATCGGTCCCACGACAATCACCGCTCCTTCACTCGGATAAATCACTTCAACCGGATTACCTTTCGCTTTTGCCGTCAAGGTTTGTCCCAGAGTGACAATCCCGATCGCACGTTCTCCAGAGACGATATCCGACACGGCATCATTAATCGATCGACCTAATTTCGGATTCAGTTGATTGAACTGCTGAAAATAATTGTCCCAGCCAAATTTTTGCTCCATTGCAAGCGCCCAAGTTCCAACCTGTCCACTCGCAACCCCGCTTCCGGTGGCAATTTGATCTTTGTACTTCGGATCAAGCAAATCTTTCCAGCCTTTTGGAGCTTGGTCTGCTTTGATTTTTTGCGTGTTGTAGCCGATTACGATCGGGATCAATGCACCTGTTTGATAAAGATTTTCAGGATTCAAATTGCGGAATTCAGGTAGCATTTGATCTTTACCCACAGGCTCATACGCTGAGAGTTTGCTCTCGGATTGAAGTTGCACCATTTGACCCATATCGGTTGTGCCAAACACATCGCAATTCTTCACGCCTGACTGCAATTCCTGGTTCAATTGCTGAAATAAAGTTCCTGCAACTTTACGAGTACCTTCAAACTGAATGCCAGGATATTTCTTAGTAAAAGCTGCACCAATTTCATTGACGATATCTTGATTAAAGAAAACTGTGTAATAGACGAGTTTTCCTTCTTTTTTCGCCGCTTCATAGAGTGCAGATTCGTTATTTCCATCCACAACAGGTTGGACGGCTGTCCCGGAAGGAGGGCTTCCTGATTGGGATGTAGTAGTAGAAGTACAGCCTTTTAGCGCAGTTGTTGCTAATGCTGTTGATCCGGCAATCAAAATAAATTTCCGGCGTGAAAGTCTCGAAAACAACTCGTCCATGATGCAAAACTCTCAGAATCAGGTTAAATTCGATCGCTCAATTTCCCCGAATTCCTGCAATCAGAAATCAGGGTGAAGAATGGTATGAGGTTGGCAAATAATCAGCCCTTATCAAAAACTTAAATAAAGCTTTTGAAGACGGGAATAATTGCAACTTATCGACAAATTTCTATCGATTAAGAACGAAGGATTGCAATTCCTCCAATATCAGTAGTGTACAGAAAGTTTTAATGAATACAACGAGTTACACATTTCTAAACAATAAGAATTTATCAATGCAACGATTAAGCAAGTTGAAAGATAAGACTAGTTAAATGAAAGCGATAGGATTTAATCAATTATCTTCTACTGTTTTAATCATTCCTATCAGGGTCGCCCAAATTTGGGGAATTGAGGAGGCGCGATCGACCTTGCATTTCACACATTATTTGAATTGCTATATGACAACGGAATTTCAAAACAATAATTTCAAAACGATGCCTCTAGCAATCCACTTCAAACACTCCTAAAAATCGTTCAAGGTAATTCGTTCGCTCGTGCAAAATCTATCCAGAGAGTGACTACGCTCGATCGCATTTGATGATATACCTACCCTGAGTCATACTCTGCCTGTAGTCATGTCAATCCGTCCGTTGTCTGTTCTTCGTCAATTGATCCAACACATTCGACAGCGATTTGGATTGACTGTAGCGGATCGACGTTCTCCCCCTCAGCAAGCTTTTGATGTTCTAGAGAGTATCTCTGATGCGTTTTTCTCACTTGATCGAGAGTAGTATTTCACTTATGTAAACACTCAAGCCACACGACTCCTCAACTGTACGAAAGAGGAACTGCTTGGAAAAAACTTCTGGAAAGTCTTTCCTGAAGTGTCAGACAGTATTTTTGGACGGGAATATCGTCGCGCGATCGCAGAACAAGTTACCGTTCAGGTTGAAGCGTTCTATCCGCCATTGAATGCTTGGTTTACCGTTAGAGCTTATCCGATCGAGTCGGGGCTTGCGGTTTACTTTCAAGATGTCACTCAGCAAAAAACAGAACAAGCTGCATTTCTGCAACAACAGCAAACTTCACAGCGGCGAAGAGCAGAAATTGAAGCGATTTATGCAACCGCTCCTGTGGGACTGTGCTTTAACGATACTGACTTGCGCTATGTTCGAGTCAATCAGCGACTTGCAGAAATTAATGGTGCTTCAGTTGAACAACACATCGGAAGAACCGTCCGCGAACTGCTTCCAGAACTTGCGGATCAGCTAGAACCGATCTATCAGCAAGTGATTGATTCAAGAGAACCAATCATTAACTTAGAAGTGAGCGGTACGAATCCAGCACAGCCTGGAGTATTAAGAACTTGGCTATCGAGCTACTATCCGCTTAAAGATGAAGTTGATCGCGTTTTAGGCGTTAATGTGGTTGTGCAGGAAATTACTAACCTCAAAGCACGAGAAGCCGAGCGCAGACAGGCAGAAGTCGCACTAAAACGCTCTGAAGAACGCTATCGATCGCTGTTTAACTCGATCGATGAAGGCTTCTGTGTGGTCGAAGTCCTGTTTGATGAAACTGGCAAAGGAATTGATTATCTGTTTTTGGAAGTGAACCAACAGTTTGAACAGCAAACTGGACTCAACAATGCTGCTGGTAAAACAGCTCGCGAACTGGTTCCAGGTCTGGAAAGCTTCTGGGCTGAGACTTATGGTGCTGTTGCTCGCACTGGGCAACCGATGCGATTTGAGAATGTTGCCGAGAACATGAACCGCTGGTTTGATGTGTATGCGTTTCGGTTTGAGGAACCCGGAAGAAACAAAGTTGCAATCTTATTTCGCGATATCACTGAACGCAAACGCACTGAAGAAGAACTGCGCCAAAAGAATGCCATTCTCAATGTAATCAATGAATCGACTCCGACTCCGATCTTTGTCAAAGATCGCGAAGGACGAATCATCTATGCCAATCCTGCAACATTAAAGGTATTCGGAAAGCCTGCTTCTGAAGTGATTGGATTTCTCGATCGAGAGATTACCCCAATCGAAACCAGCAACAGAATTGCTGAAACCGATCAGCGCATCATGGAAACGGGACAAACTGAAACTGTTGAAGAGTCGCCCGATGGAATTCGGACATTCCTCGGCACAAAAGTTCCTTATCGTAACGAAGTGGGTGAAGTGATCGGTCTAATTGGAATTTCCAGTGAGATTACAGAGCGAGTTCAATTTGAGCGTGAGCGCGATCGCCTGTTGCAACAAGAACAAGCGGCGCGAGAATCTGCGGAAAAAGCAAACCGGATCAAAGATGAATTTCTTGCGGTGCTGTCTCACGAACTGAGAACGCCGCTGAATCCAATCTTGGGTTGGATTAGACTTTTGCAAACTGGACGCTTAGAGGCTGAGAAAGCAAAAGAAGCCTTAAACACGATCGAGCGTAACGCTAAACTTCAAGTGCAACTGATTGATGATTTGCTGGATATTTCTCGCATCATGCGCGGTAAATTGGCGCTGAATCGAGAATCTGCCAATCTTGCAACAGTGATTTCAGCCGCGACAGAAACGATTCGATTGGCTGCTGAAGCAAAACAAATCAATCTGAGCTTAAAGTTCGATCGACCAGATTATTTTGTGTCTGGTGATGCTGGACGATTACAACAAGTTTTCTGGAATTTGCTCTCGAATGCAGTGAAATTTACTCCAGAACAAGGACAAGTCACAGTTTCCGTCTCGCAAGTCGCAAATCAAGTGCAAGTGCAAGTGATCGATACGGGTAAAGGGATCGGTTCTGATTTTCTGCCTTATTTGTTCGAGTACTTCCGTCAAGAAGATGGCTCGATCACGCGGAAGTTTGGCGGTTTAGGATTGGGACTTGCGATCGCACGTCAGATTGTTGAACTGCATGGCGGAACGATCAGCGCAGACAGTGCTGGAGAGAATCAAGGCGCAACGTTCGCGGTTCGATTGCCTCTCATGCAGGCGGTTCAACCCGAATCGCGCCCGACTCCAGCAACGCCCATTTCTTCTGGTGATTCGCCTCTGAGTGGCATTCGGGCGATCGTGGTTGATGATGACCCCGATACTCTCAATTATGTGAGCTTTCTCCTTCAAACCAATGGTGCGATCGTGATTGCGGTGGATTCTGCACTAAAAGCGATTAGCGCGATCGAACAATCGCCACCCGATATTCTTTTGAGTGATATCGGGATGCCAGAGATGGATGGTTATGCGTTGATTAGAACGATCCGCACCTCGAAACACCAAGCGCTTCCAGCGATCGCATTAACTGCTTATGCAGGAGATAGCGATCGC